>JBATGO010000167.1:0-6389 GCA_049665845.1 Pseudomonadales bacterium
TTTTTTACTTGGCAGCGGCGTTGCATCAGCGCAGATATCTGAGGGTCCGCCGCAATACGGTTTGCTCTGGGACGATGTCGCGTTGCGCTTTGGTGAATCTGCGGATTTTCTTGCGCCAATCGGCAGCGAAGCAATCGTCGAGGAAATCAACTGGCTGCGCCGCAACCCGAAATACCTCGAGCGCGTGACCCGGCGCTCCGAGCCTTACGCATACTATATCGTGCGGCGTTGTATCGAGCGCGGCCTGCCCGTAGAACTTGCACTGGTGCCGATGATCGAGAGCGCTTTCGATGCCTTCGCCTATTCGCCGGGCCGCGCAACAGGTCTCTGGCAGTTTATTCCATCAACAGGCAGGCATTACAAGCTCAAGCAGAACTGGTGGTACGACGGGCGTCGCGACCTGGTCGATTCCACCGAGGCGGCACTGGATTACCTGAGCCAGCTGCACAACCGTTTTGACGACTGGCTGTTGGCGCTCGCCGCCTACAATGCAGGCCAGGGCAGGGTGAGCAGCGCGATTCGTAAAAATCGCCATGCGGGCAGGCAAACCGATTACTGGTCGCTTCGGCTGCCGAAAGAAACCGCACGCTATGTGCCTCGACTGCTTGCCCTGCGCGAAGTGTTGAGCCAGCCAGCTACCTACGGCAAGCGCACTTATCCTGTGGTCAATGCGCCGCATTTTGAAATCGTTGCGCTGGATTCACAAATCGACCTCGCGCAGGCGGCGAAAATGGCGGGCGTGCAAATGCAAACCCTGTATCGTTTGAATCCCGGTTTCAGTCGCTGGGCGACTCCCCCGGAAGGCCCGCATCGTCTGTTGTTGCCAAAATCAGCTGCCGAAACCTTTGAGGCCGCCCTTGGCAGCACCAACCGGGCAGACCGGCTGACATGGCAACGTTACGTTGTGCGCGCTGGCGATACGTTATCGGGTATTGCGAAGCGACTGGGTTCGCGCCAGCAACTGATTGCGCGCGCAAATGACCTCAGTGGCAGCGCAATACGCAGCGGCCAGGTTTTGATGGTGCCGATAGCCAGTGAGAGCAGCGCGCATTACGTCCTGAGCGAAGAGCAGCGCCAGCGTGCATTGGGCAGTCGCTACAAGGGGCGCGAGAAAACCTGGTACACAGTCAGGCCGGGCGACAGCTGGTGGAAAATAGGCATGCTTTATAACGTTACACCCGATACGCTGGCGCGCTGGAACGGCAAGGCGCCGGGCGATATCCTCAAGCCCGGCGTGCGACTGGTTATCTGGCGCAAGCCGAAACAGGGTGAGCCAGGGCGTGCGATGGTATCGCGCAGTTTTACCTACAAGGTGAAGCAGGGCGACAATCTCTCGCGTATTGCCTCGCACTACAAGGTCAGTGTTGCGCAACTACAGGACTGGAATAACCTGTCATCGCAGTCTTTCCTGAGGCCTGGGCAGTCGCTCAAGGTCAAGGTTGCGGTGGCGGGGAGTCATTAGTGAGTACGGTGCTTTCTCGTTTATATTTCGAAATTCGAAGCTCGGTGCCTGGCGGGTAAGACTGGAAGAGTTTCCGGATCCTTGTTTGACCAGCGGGCTTATGAGCGGAAGGCATGTCGCTTTCATGACACGCTGTAAATACATCCGTGTACGCTCGCCGGCGGCGTCCATGCCGCCGGACGGTCATGAAAGCGACATGCCTTACGCCCATGCCCGCTTGCCTCCGAACAGCTTCGCGTCAAAGCTTCCGCACAATAGCTGGCGAATCAAAAGCTAGCGCAACGAAAAATCACACACCAGCGGCAGGTGGTCGGACAACGTGGTTTGCAGGATCTCGAAGTTGTGCACGTCGATACCATCCTGGTACAAAATAAAATCCAGCTCCAGTTTTGGTTTCCAGCTCGGGAAAGACGGTTGATGCAGAGTGTTGGCGCTGCGCATTTTGGTTGCTTCCTTGAACAGCGTGAGCTCCCTCTCGCCCGCAAAGGTATTCATGTCGCCAGCGACGATCACCGGTTTTTCCACTTCCTTGATCAGGTCGTAAAGCATTTTCAGTTGCAGCTGGCGCTGTTTGAACTGTAGCGAAAGGTGTACCAGAAAGATCGCGTAGTGTTCCATTTCCAGTTCGATGATAAGTCTTTTAATGCCCGCGTCAAAATAGTGAAAGCGTTCGCCGTGAATCACATCGTTGGCGAGAAAGGCGTTGCTCTGCTTGCGAATGATGGGCAGGAACTGGTTGATGGAATTTTTGCCGTACTTGCAACTGTAGGCCGTATAGTGGCCCAGCTGCTCGGCGATCACCTCGGCCTGGTTTACAAGCCTTGCGCGCATGGAGCCACAGTCAACTTCAACCAGTCCGACAATGTCTGCTTTCAGTCCGGCGAGATAGCCTGCAATCGCGGCGACATTTTCCTGGTTGCCAATGACGTATCGCGCACCATGCAGTGCAAGCTGCTGCCGTTTGCTGATAGTGCCAATACCGTAGCAAATGTTATATAAAACCAGGCGTGTCATGCTGGTATATGCCGTCGCTGCATTGTTTGCCTGTTTCGCGTAATCAGGTGGGTCATCGTTACTCTGGTCAAAATTTCCGGCGCTGCTTGATTATGTATCGCCGCGATGTTTCGTTAGCCGCAAATCTTCGATAATTCTGGTTTTACCAGCATCAGGGTGCAGCGCTGAAATTTGCGCGGTGCCCGTAAAGCTTGAGCCAGTCTTCCGCATCTCGCCATTGTGGACAGCTCTGTGCTACCAATTGCCAGAAGCGCTGCGAGTGATTGCGATACCGCAGATGGCAGACTTCGTGAGCAATAATGTAGTCAACAACATCAATCGGCGCCAAGGCAACCCCGGGATTGTACTGAATATCGCCGCTCGAAGTGCAGTGCCCCCATTTTGTGCGCGTAAAACGGAAGCTGATGCGATTTAATTGCGCGCGAAGGCCGAGTGCATCAGCGAGTCGGTGGCTGCCATTTTCCAGATAGGCTGCTGTATACACCTTGAGCCAGTTTCGAAACAGCCGCTCCAGCTGGTTGTGACCAGCAATGTTGTCGCTTTTGCCCAGCGTAATCACAAGCTCAGCATTCGCTTCCCTGGCCTCACTGCGCTTGCGCGCATCCGGCTGCGCGGTACTGAGAATCCGCAGCGTATAGGGCTTGCCCAGTGCAGTGAATCGAGCGCCGTCGGCCAGTTTCAGGGTCTCGCGCTGCTTGCGCGCGTCTTCGACAAACTGCTTGTCGATCCAGCGCGATTTTTCCTTTATGAAAATTTCAATGTCGCGCAGGCTCGCGCGCAATGGCGCGCGAACCAGCAACCTGCCGCTATCGACGCAGATTGAAAGAGTCTTGCGGCGACTGCGGGTAAGTTCATAGACGCGGCGATCCCCGCCAGCGGGGCCAGTGCGAATTTCGGCGCCAGTGGTAGAGGTGGCTGCGCCGCTTGCGCGGACGGATGTGTTGAAATCAAGTGGCAACTGCAGGTTATGGCCTGGCTTGGCTGGTACTGTCATCGCAACTGTCGTCTCATGGTTATTCTCGCGCATCGCTTTCCGGAATGCGATGCGGCGCCAGTTCGATGCTGGCGACGCGGTAGCCGTGCATCGCGATGCGACCGGTGTAGCGCTCTTCTCCGGTGGAAGTAAATTCAAAGCAATAGCAACGTTCCAGTAACCAGCGAGCAGGCGCCGAACCCTGGCGGGTAAGCAGTTTCGTACCGTTGGCGCTAACGCTCTGGTCGAGAAATTGCACGCCAATTTCGGCACAGCGCTTGCGCGCTGCCGATATGGCCAGTTCGCGAATACGCAGGGCATTGTAAAAGTACAGGGCTGCGGTGCCTACAAGTACTATTGCGATCATTTTTATAAAAAACATTGCACTGGATTCGTCTTGCGGCGATGCCGGGTCGCTGGCAGCCAGTCTCGCGCAGCCAGCGATAATGGTACCCTGAAATGCAGAGTGCCGCTAATGCTTCGCGGTAACCGTGTCGCGCTGCGGTATACTTGTGTACAACGACAATTGAGCAGCGTCATCTACGCTGCGCCTAGAAACATTTTGTGCAGGCACATTCAAGTGGGGAAGGGTAGCGTGCAAAGTCAGTCCGCGCCACAGGGAGCAGCGTTAGCGCTGCTGCGCACGGCAGAAAGGCTTTTTGCCGAGCGCGGGCTGGAGGCGGTTTCCACGCGCATGATCGCAAGAGCTGCGGGACAAAAAAATAATTCAGCGTTGCATTATCATTTTTCAGGCCGCGACAAGCTGGTCGAAGCGATACTCGATTACCGTGTCAACCCGATCAATCGCGAGCGCCTGCGCAGGCTTGAGCAAGTGCAGTTGCGTCGTCGTGCGCCAGCCACGCGGGCGCTGGTCGAACTGTTTGTCGAGCCCTTTGCGGCGGAATTATTGAAGCCGCTGGAGGAAACCTATTATGTATCGTTGCTCGCCCAGCTTTTTGCCTACCCGCTGGGCCGCGAGCTCTATCTGCGTGACAGGGCCCGCGCCCGCGCGTTACACAGCATCAGCGCGCTGTTGATAAAAGCGCTTGCGCCGCTTTCGCAGCCGGTTATTCACCTGCGCCTGCAATTTATGGGCAGGCAAACCATTTTTGCGGTCGCCGAATGGGACGAAGCGAGGCGTCGCCAGAGTATCGAGCTCGATGCAAATACGCTGGCATGGCGCACCCGGAACCTGGTCGACTATATCGTTGCGGGGCTGCAGGCACCGGGCGACAGCGAGCTTCGTGCGCGCAGCAGTGTGGCGTCATTAACGGAATGACTCCGCGTGACCAGGACATATTTCCAGACTTTCCGAGGTGATTGAATTGCGCATTGCACTACTCCTTACCGGCAATGAATTGATGCGCGGCGATACGGTCGATTCGAATTCTGCGCGTATCGCGCGGAGCCTTGCAGCGCAAGGTTTTGATATTGCCTGCAAGGTTACGGTCGGCGACGATCTGACTTTACTGCAAGAGGAGCTTGCGCGCCTCGCGGCGAATTATCCGGCGGTCATTGTCAACGGCGGTCTCGGTCCAACCCGCGACGACCTGACCGCTGAAGTGTTGGCGCGCGTGCAGGGGGAAGCATTGGTCGAAAACAGCGATGCACTCGCGCATTTGCAGCAGTGGTGCAAACAACGTGGCTTTGCGCTTAACCAGGCCAATCGCAAACAGGCGCAACTGCCCGCCTCGGCGAAGGTACTCGCGAATCCGGTCGGCAGTGCGGTGGGGTTTTACCTGCGTCATGGCAATTGCCTGGTGCTCGCAACGCCGGGCGTGCCGGGTGAGCTTGAGGCGATGCTTGCAGGCGATGTACCGCGCGTGCTGTATGAGCAGTTCCCCGCAGCGGAGTCGCGCTATATTCGGCGCCTCAAGCTGTTCGGTATTGGCGAGTCGACCTTGCAGCAAAAGATAGATGATATGCAAGCGAGCTGGCCCGTCGAAGTTGAGCTCGGTTTTCGTGCGGGAGCGCCACTGCTGGAAGTCAAGCTGGAAGTTGCCGCGCGTGAACATCTTGCATTGCGCGACGCTTGTGAGGCCATGCTTCGCAGCGTTACAGGCGATTACATTATTGGCGATGACGATGTCACGCTTGCGCAGCTGGTCGTGCAGGCGCTCGGTGCAGCAGGTAAGAAATTGACCCTGGCAGAGTCCTGCACCGGTGGTGCAATTGCCGCGCAGATCACTTCGGTAGCTGGCGCCTCAGAGGTTTTTGAAGCGGGCTTTGTGACCTACGCAAACCGCATCAAACATGCGCTACTTGGGGTAGACGATGATGTCCTGGCGCGCTATGGCGCAGTCAGCGAGCCGGTGGCACTGGCCATGGCGCACGGTGCGTTGCGCGCGAGTGCGGCTGATTATGCGATCGCGGTCACCGGTATTGCCGGCCCTGGCGGCGGTACTGAAGATAAACCCGTTGGTACGGTGTGGATTGCCTGGGGCAGCGCAGCAAGCATGGGCGCGGCGCGTTTTTGTTACCCGGTATCGCGCGCAATGTTCCAGACCATGGTGCCTGCCATCGCACTGGACCTGCTGCGCCGTGAACTGGCCGGTCGTCGCAGCGTGCCCGATTACTATCGCCTGGAGCGCAAATAAATTTGTGCGCGGCTAATCAGGGAATCGCGAGTGCTACCGGATTGACGAAGGCACTCACGTTGCCCTGGGTATCGATGGTGGCAATGGTGAAGAAATAGTTACCGCTATTGAGCGCGGTAATAACGAAGTCACTGACCAGGTTGCCGGTCTGGTCGAACGCCGGTACGTTGATGCTGGTGCCGTTCTGCGAATTACTGCCCGCATAAAAGTAGATTTCGTAGCTGTCGATTTCGCTGGCCGGAAGCGCCGAGCCATCCTCGCGCGTTGTCGGTATCAGCCAGTCGAGCGCGACGTCCGCGGTGGTGGCCACTACTGTATCGATAACAACTGCAAGCTGTACCGG
>JBATGO010000168.1:0-10547 GCA_049665845.1 Pseudomonadales bacterium
TGTGGCTCTTTAACGGCTGTGGCTCTTTAACGGCTGTGGCACTGCGAAAACCTGCAGTATTCGTGGGCAGTGTTTTGCGATGGTATACTGCGCACAAGACAGGTGTAGGGGGTACGGCATGAATTCCTTGAAAATAAAGTATGCAGCGTCACTGGCAATTTTCTCATCGATTGCGCTGGCGGCGGCAAGTACCAGCGCAGCCACCATTACTTTTTCAAACAGTGATTTCGGCATCAATACCGTGTACAGCAGCGTGAGCACTTTTGCGTTCAGCATCGAGATACAGGGAGGCCTTGTAGCCGGTTCAAGCTATAACAATCCGGCGCTTGCAGGTGTTGATTACAGTGTCTTTGGAACGCTTGCTGCGGGCACGCCGTCAGGGTTTTCCGGCTTCAATCTTGTGCGCAATATCGGCGGCGCGGAATTTTATACGCAGGGCAGTTCGCTGAATTTTGCCATCGACGCAGGTGCCGATCTCAGCGATGGCCTGCAATTTGACGAGTTGAGCGGCAGCGGAGCAGTATTCGTGTTCAATGGTCGCGAGCTTGGCACCGGTCGCTATCACCCTTCGCTGCTGGAGTTAAACAGTGATGGCACCGGTCTGCTGCGTAATTCCAATAATAACGGCGGTATCAATCCAGGTTCTGGGCAGGTTGTCGCCGTTGAAATTGGCCAGGAATATATTACTGAACTTACGTTCAATCCAGCTACATTTACGCTCGCATCGGCATCTGCGGTCGTGCCCATCCCCGCGGCGGCCTTGCTGTTTGGTTCGTCACTGATATTGTTGCGCACGATTGTGCGCAGCACTGCGTTACGCGGTGTATAGCCTGGCGCACAGTTTAGCGGGGCAGGTAGCGCAGGCTGATACCCAGGCCGAAATCCGGGCTGGAGCGGGTGATCAGGTCTTCGGTAAAGAACAACTCCCACTGCATTGCCGGTGATGCCTGCAGGCCCAGGCCGAGCGCGAGTTGCAAACCCTGTTTGCCGATTTCGTTGGTATCGCTGCGGTACGCCTTGCTGTGAGATTCCAGTTGCGCTTTCAGTTGCCAGCGCTGGTCGATACGCCTGGCCAGCGCAGCGCTGCCGAACACGATGGCTTTGCGGCGCAGGTCGCCGAGCAGGCCGCCGCCTTCAGACAGCAATAGCCCGCCGCTGGCCTGCCAGCGCCAGAGAGCCGCGGTGCCAGTTCGCCCGGCTGCAGCGAACTCCGCGTAAGCAGCCCCGCTGCCGGAGCCACTGAATTTGTCGGCATCACCACTGGGGATCTTGATGCCCAGGCGCAGTGCCGTAGCGGTTCCGGCCGCGGATTTTCCCAGCAGCTGCTGCCATTCAAGATTGATATCGCCAATGCCGGCTACATTGCGATCGAGTCGCAGGCGTTGCTGGCCGTCGCGCTGGTAATCGTATACGAGCAGGTCCTGTTCGCGCAGGTCGCGATTGCTGTTGGGCAGGCCGAACAGGCGGTGCCATTGTTCAATGGCCTGGTCGGCGTTGCCCGAGTGGTGTGCGATATAGGGAATAGTCAGTGCGAATGCGGCACGCTCACCCATTTTTTTGCGTGCTGTTAATGCAAGGCGCGTCAATTCACCGTCGAGCAGGATGCTTTCGCGAATGGTACCGTTGCTGTCGCGCGCCTGTGATTGCGAACTGAAGTTGAAACTCGACAAGCTTATGCGCCACCACAGCGCAGTGCTGCCGGGCTCAAGCTGGGTGCGCAACATCTCCACATCCGAGGCGGCGGGTAAGCCCAGTACCTGGACCAGCGGCGCGCGGTTGACACTGGCTAGCGTCGTTGCAAAATTTGCTGCAGGCGCAGCAGTGTGTGCCGTGCCATGTGGCGGCGTTGCTGCGAGGCTGCAATTGATCGGCCAGATGCCCGTGGCTGTAACAGCAGCGCTGCAAGCCATAGCGGTGCCAAATGCGCGCGCGCAGGAGCGGGGATATTGCAAAGCAAGGCATGTTTTTGTAACTGCCTTTCGGAATACGGGGTACAGTCCTGTTCGCAAGATATCGGGCATGCAGCGGGCCTGGCGCACTTTTGCGCCGTTGGTGGTGAAGTGTGATAATCGGGCACCAGCGAATGTAACCGGAACCCGCATGTCCGAGCAACTTAGCCACCTCAACCGCGACGGCGATGCACAAATGGTCGATGTCGCCGACAAGCCGGTCAGCCAGCGCGAGGCGCGCGCGACCGCAACGGTTTTCCTTGGCGTGGCTGCCTGGGATGCGCTGCTTGCAGGCAACAACAAGAAGGGCGACGTGCTGGGCGTTGCGCGCATTGCCGGCATCCAGGCCGCCAAACGATGCGGTGACCTGATCCCGCTATGCCACCCGCTGCCGCTAAGCGCTGTAAACGTCGATTTTGTGCTCGACGATGCACGCAGGTGCGTGCAGGTGTTGGCACTGTGCCGGGTCGCCGCGCGCACCGGTGTCGAAATGGAGGCACTCACGGCGGTGTCGATCGCGGCACTTACCATATATGACATGTGCAAGGCAGTCGACAAGTCCATAAAGGTCACCGATATTGCGCTGCTCGAAAAATCCGGTGGCAAGTCCGGCCATTGGCGACGTGATACCGCTGCGTTGCAGATTTCAGCGGGGGACTCCCGGCATGGCGATTGAGGTGCTTTATTTCGCCGCTCTGCGTGAACAACTCGATTGCGCAGGCGAGCGTATTGACTGGCAGGCGGGCGAATCGATTGCGAGGCTGGCTGCGCGGCTGGCGCAGGTGCACGGAGAGGCTGGCACGGCGCTGCTGGATGCCTCGGTGCGCGCCGCCTGCAACCAGCAACTGGTCGAATCCGATGCGATCCTTGAGGACGGCGACGAGGTCGCGTTTTTTCCTCCGCTGACCGGGGGTTAGGTGCAGCGTGTTGCAGTACGAGCCCTATGTTAGCGTACAGGCGGAGGATTTTTGCCTCAGCAGCGAACAGCGTAGCTTGCATGAGCTGCTGCAGTCAGCCGACGGCGAAATGAATGTGGGCGCGCTGGCTTCTTTCGTTGGCCTGGTGCGCGCCGAGCGAGACCCCGAATACGGCCCATTGCGCGCGCTGCAGATCGAACATTATGCGGGCATGACCGAGCGTTCCCTGCTGGATATATGCGCGCAGGCGCAGCGCAAATGGCAACTAATTACCTGTCGCGTGATTCATCGAGTCGGTAGGATAGCGCCCGGCCATCAAATCGTTATGGTAATGGTCGCAGCAATGCACCGCGGCGATGCTTTTGCAGGCTGTGAATTTATCATGGACTACCTGAAAACCTCGGCGCCGTTCTGGAAAAAAGCCTGTTATACCGGTGGGCAGCGCTGGGTCGCGGCGCGCGCTCACGATCAGCAGCGCAGCGCGCGCTGGCAGGGATGATGGCCATGGCCCGAAATCAGGTGGCAGTCCATATCCGCGGAGGCGGAGTAGCTGAATGAAGTTTTGCAGTTTATGCGGAGAGCCAGTGCAGCTGCGCATTCCGGAGGGCGACAATCGTGAACGTTTTGTTTGCGGCGCCTGCCAGACCATTCATTACCAGAATCCCAATGCGGTAGTTGGCACCATTCCGCTGCATATCGATGCGGCCGGCGAGCCAAAAGTGCTGCTGGCGCGACGCGGCATAGAGCCGCGACACGGTTACTGGACACTGCCGGCGGGCTTTCTGGAAAATGGCGAGACCAGTTTCGAAGGTGCGCTGCGCGAAACCCTTGAAGAAACCTGTGCGCAAGTGCAAAACCTGCAGCTCTATCGCGTGCTCAATGTTGTGCGCACCAACCAGATTCATATTTTTTTTCGCGCCGAACTGCCTGAGGCGAAATTTGCCACAACTGAAGAATCCACCGAGGTCGAGTTGTTCAGCTTCGACAGCATCCCGTGGCGACAATTGGCTTTTCCAACGGTACACAAGGCACTCGAGGATTTCGTCAATGAATTTCCGGCCGGCCCCTTTGTTCCCGCCATGTACGACATTACCCGGCAGCACTGGGGTCTGCTCGATTACTGATCGGGGCAGGCGTTACACGCCTCAGTATCTGCGGCCAGTAATTTTACCCCGAACTGGATACTTCCGATGTTGCTAGCTGCTTATGCGACGGCGTTCGCAGTAACCGTGCTGCTTGGTGCTCGCCTGGCCAGGCGGGTTTTGGCCAGCCATCGCCACACCCAGCTGGTCATGAGTTTTGTCTCCGGGATAATGCTCGGCGTTGCTGTTTTTCACCTGCTGCCGCACGCGCTCTATGTCGACACGCAAGCACAGGCTGTCGATCGCCTTGCACTGTGGCTGATGATCGGCCTGGTGAGCATGTTTCTTTTACAGCGCGTTTTTCATTTTCACCAGCATGAAGATGTTGCCGAATGCGATGTCCACGAGCACGGGGAGCAGCACGAGCCGTTGCACCTGCCGGTCGGACCTTTTGGCGGTGCGGGCGTGCTGTTCGGCCTGGCAGTGCACGCGGTGCTCGACGGCGTGGCTCTGGCTGCGGCAATGCAGGTGGAATGGCAGATAGGCGGCGAATCGCAGCTGGTGCTGGCCGGGCTTGGGGTGTTTCTGGCCATCTTGTTGCACAAGCCGCTTGATGCGATGACAGTTGTGCTGTTTGCCGAGCGCTACAAACGCGGCCGCGGTGCGAAAAATACCCTGCTGCTGGCCTATGCGCTGCTGTGTCCGCTTACCGCGGCACTGCTGCTCTACGCCTTGCCAGCGAGTAGTGCGGCGCGGCCGGAATTTGTTGCTGCCGCACTGGCCTTTTCGGCGGGCATGTTCCTGTGCATAGCTCTCGGCGATTTGTTGCCGGAAATTCATTTCCACGACCACGACAGGCTGATCATGACCACGGTGTTGCTGCTGGGTATCCTGCTCGCCTGGTCGCTGAAGCATGTAGAATCACTGCACGATGAGCATACGGAAGTGCATAGTGCGGCGCAGCATAAAATGTATGCTGCAGCGCAGCATGAAGTGCATGGAGCAGCGCGCCTTCATTTGAAAGAAGCACTAATTAACATAACGCATATCGCAGGGAACACGGTGGCATAGCGTGCAGGATTTTGTACAACGATGGGGTGAAGCGATCGGCCTGTGGCTGGCGACGCAGTCAGCACAGGCGCTGGCACTGCTTTCGCTTGGCCTTGTTGCGCTGCTTGTCGTATTGGCTGCGGCGCTGCTGGTGGTATCGCGCAATCGCGCCGCCTTGCACAGGTACAACAACAAATTACATGCAGACCTGCAGCAGCTGCAGCAAAATTTGCTCGGCGAGCAACAGCGCGTCGCGGAGCAGGTACGGCGGCTGCAGGTACTGGCCGGGGTTGAACGGGAGCTGGCTGCAAGCGATTCGGGCCGGGCCATGCTGGCCGAGCGCAGCGAGCATCTCAACCAGGAGCTGGTGCAAACGCGCGCTGCACTTGGCAGCTTGCAGGCCGAGCATGCTGCACTGGAGGCGCGTACCCGCGCCGAGCAAAAAGCACTGGGCGAGCAGTTACAAATGCTGCAGCAAAACCGCGCACAGCTGGCCGGCGATTTCGAATTGCTGGCGAATAAAATCTTTGAAGAGAAAACACAGAAATTTTCCCAGGCAAGCAAGCAGCAGCTCGACGTTACCCTGACGCCGCTGAAAAACCAGCTCGATGAATTTCGCAAGCGCGTCGATTATGTGTATGGCGAAGAAGCCAAGGAGCGCAAGGTGCTGCAGGAGCAAATCGGCCAGTTGCGCGCCGAGAGCCTGCGCATCAGTGAGGATGCGAATAACCTGACCAGGGCACTGAAGGCCGACAACAAGGCGCAGGGTAACTGGGGTGAGCTCACGCTGATTCGCGCGCTGGAAATTTGCGGTTTGCGCGAACCGGAAGAATACGAAACGCAAACTGCCTACAGGGCCGAGGATAACTCCAGGCAGGTACCCGACGTGGTGGTGCACCTGCCAGGCGGCAAGGACATCATTATCGATTCAAAAGTGTCGCTGCTTGCCTACGCGCGCTTTTTTGAAGCGGATAACGAAGAGGCGCGCAGTGAGGCCATGGAGCAGCACCTGCAGTCGGTGCGCCAGCACGTGCGCTTGCTCAGCGAAAAGGCCTACCAGAGCCTGCCCGGCATCACCACGCTGGATTACGTGATGCTTTACATTCCTGTTGAGGGGGCATCCGCGATGGCCCTGCAGGCAGACGGCAGGCTCTGGGAAGAGGCTTACAAAAAAAACATTGTGCTGGTCAGCCCGACCAACCTGCTTGCAATCCTGCGCTCGGTAGAAACGATCTGGCGCCACGAAAAACAGAACAAGAATGCAGAGGAGATTGCGCGACAGGCCGGCAACCTGCATGACAAGTTTGTCGGCCTGGTCGGAACCCTCGAGGCTGTAGGTCGAGCGCTCGACACTGCGCAGGGCGCTTACGACAAGGCTTTCAGTCAATTGTCGACCGGTAAAGGCAACCTCGTTGCGCGCGTGCAGCGACTCGAAAAGCTCGGTGCCAAAACCAGGGCGACCCTGCCGGGCAATCTGGTAGATGCGGCCGGCCTCGACGATCCGGATGTCGATACGGGCGAAATTGACAGCGGCGAGGCCCTGCCGCGGCTTGAAAACGAGGCTGCAGCTGGAGTAGCCTCGGAGTCGTCGCAGGCGCGGGCACAGCAACAGAAACCTGAACCCGTGGCGGAAAACTAATTGCAGTTTTTAATCGAGGAGCGCAGCTAAGTATGGCATTTCCCAAGACAGGCAACCTGGCGCCGGCATTTACCCTGCCTGACCACAATGGCAAGCAGGTAAGCCTGAAGGATTTCAGGGGAAAAAAGAACGTGCTGGTTTACTTCTATCCCAAGGCCAGTACACCGGGCTGCACCGTGCAGGCCTGCGGTATCCGCGACAGCAAGTCAGCGTTTGCGAAGGTCAACACGGTGGTGCTCGGCATCAGTCCCGACCCGGTCAAGCGCCTGCAGGGATTTGTCGAAAAACAGGGCCTGAATTTTACCCTGCTCGCTGATGAAGATCACGCCGTGGCCGACAAGTACGGTGCCTGGGGCCCGAAGAAGTTTATGGGTCGCGAGTTTGACGGCATACTGCGCACGAGTTTCCTGGTCGGGGTGGACGGTCGACTCAAGCATGTTTTCGACAAGGTAAAAACCAAATCACACGAGCGCGACGTGCTCGAGTGGATCAGTGAAAATCTCTAGTGGCTGCGGGCAGGCGCGAAGTCGCGTTTATTGATCGTTGCATATTATTTCTCAAGCACAGGAGTTGTTATGGATTTTTTTATCAGCAGTGCTCATGCACAGGCTGCGGGCCAGCCGCAAGGCAGCCCGATGGTGTCGCTAATATTCATGCTCGGCCTGTTCGTTTTTTTCTGGTTGATCATCATTCGCCCGCAGCGTAAACGCCAGAAAGAACACGAGCAGCTGGTGCAGGCGCTGGCCAAAGGTGATGAAGTCGTTATGACCAGTGGCTTGCTGGGCAAGGTCACTAAAATTGATGGTGATTATCTCGTCGTACAGGCTGCCGAGGGTATCGAGCTCAAATTCCAGAAAGTTGCGGTGCATGCGGTGCTGCCCAAAGGCACACTCAAAGCCATTTAGTGATTGACTACCCTACAAGAATCGCGCTGGCGCAAACGCCGACGCCGTTGCAAGCGCTGCGACGCTTGCAGCAGCGCCGCGGCGGGCCGTTGATCTGGCTGAAGCGCGACGACATGACTGGCGGGCCACTCACCGGCAACAAGGTGCGCAAGCTGGAGTTTTTGTTGGCGCGCGCGCAGCAGCATGGCTGCGAGGCCGTAATCACCTGCGGCGGTATACAGTCCAATCACTGCCGCGCAACGGCGCTGGCTGCGGCCGGGCTCGGGCTCGAATGCCACCTGGTGTTACGCGGCTTGCCTGACCCGAACTGTGAGCCCCAGGGTAATGAGTTCCTCGACAAGCTGGCCGGAGCAAGTATCCAGTACGTAGAGCCCCGCGAATACTTTGCGCGCCTGCAGCAACTATTCGCCGAGCAGGTCAGGCGTTATAAAAAAGCCGGCAAGAAGGCGATGGTGATACCCACCGGTGGCAGCAATGGTGTCGGCGTCTGGGGCTATGTTCGCGCAGCGGAAGAAATCCTGCAGGATTGTAAGGCGCAAAATATAGATCCTGCTGCAGTGCTTTGTGCAACAGGGTCGGGCGGTACCCAGGCCGGGCTGACGCTGGGCATGCATTTGTTCGCAACGGGCATGCCGGTCTACGGCATCAACGTCTGCGACGATGAACAGTATTTTCTCGACAAGGTCGCGCAGGATATCGCCGAGTGGCAGCAGCTGTATCCCGAGCAGTCGCGTGAACTGGATGCACAGGCAATCAGCGTCAACGTGATCGACGGTTACGTGGGGCGCGGCTACGCACTTGCCGACGAAACCGTTTTCAATACCATCGGCGAGCTGGCAGCACTGGAGGGTATCGTGCTCGACCCGGTTTACACCGGCAAGGCATTCAATGGCCTGCTGCGCGAAATTGATGCCGGCCGCTTCGCCGGCGCCGAACATCTTGTGTTTGTGCATACTGGTGGCATTTTTGGCCTGTTTCCTTTCGCCGCGAATTTTTTTCCGGCAGGGTCCGGTAGCGCGCTCGCCCCGCCGTGACAGCGCCCGGCATTGCCTGCCTGGAACGCAGTTTCCGGCATTCGATATTTTCCGCGAGTATTGTTTTGTGTATCGCACCAGGCCTGCGGTTTATTTTCGCTGCTGCCGCCTCGCTTTACGGGCAAAGCGCTTTGGCGGAGCAGGAACGCGCGCGCAATGTCATCCTGTTTATCGGCGATGGCATGGGTGTGTCGACGGTAACGGCGGCGCGTATTTTTGTTGGCCAGCAGCTCGGCCTTGCCGGTGAGGAGCACGTGCTCAGCTTCGAGCATTTCGAAAACCTTGCACTGGTCAAGACCTATAACAGCAACCAGCAGGTGCCCGATTCAGCCGGCGCTGCGACTGCCATGCACAGTGGTGTCAAAACCCGCGCGGGGCTGATCGGCCTCGGCCCGCAGGTGAAACGCGGCGATTGCAGCGCGTCGCATCGCTCCCGGCCAGATTCGCTGCTCGACCTCGCCGAAGATCGCGGCCTTGCGACCGGTATTGTCACCAACACTACGGTCACGCATGCAACACCGGCGACGCTGTATGCGCATGCCGCCGAGCGCAATTGGGAGAGCAGCGCGGACCTGCCTTTTACCGCGATGCTGATCGGTTGTCGGGATATCGCGCGGCAACTGGTCGACTACGATCGCGGCGATGGTATCGATGTCGTGCTCGGTGGGGGGCGTGCAGCGTTTCTCAGCGTTGATCGCGGCGGCAATCGATCGGGTTTTGGTATCGATTTGCTGGCAGAGTGGCGACAGCGAGGCAAGCGGCGTGTGCTGGGCAGTGCTGCAGAGCTCGCTGCGTTACCAGCAGGTGAATACCAGGTAATGGGGCTTTTCGCTGATTCACACCTGTCCTTCGTGGCCGAGCGTCCCCGTGCCAGCCTCGAGCCCGATCTCGCGACCATGACTGCGCGCGCAATTGAACTGTTGCAGCAGCGTGGCAAAGGCTTCTTCCTGATGGTCGAGGGAGGTCGCATCGACCACGGTCACCACGTGGGCAAGGCGGGTTACGCGTTGCTGGAAACCCAGGCTTTCGACGCTGCGGTAGCCCGCGCACTGTCGATGGTCAATCTTGACGATACCTTGCTGGTGGTCACCGCTGATCATTCAGCCACGCTTACAATCAGCGGCTATCCCACCAGGGGCAATCCCATTCTTGGCCTGGTGGTGGGTAATGATGCGCAAGGTGAGCCGCAAGCTGCGCCGACCCTGGCGGCCGACGGATTGCCGTATACCACGCTGGGCTACCAGAACGGGCCGGGTGCTGTGCAGGGCACGCGCGCGTTGCCGGAGGCGGGCATCGATGCGGTGCAACAGGCGCTGTTACCAACCCGGACGGGCGCGCACGCAGGCGGCGCTGCGCTGCCTTTCGGGACACATGCAGGTGAAGATGTCGCGCTGTATGCACAGGGGGCCGGTGCCGCACTTTTCAACGGGGTGATCGACCAGCAGCAGGTTTTTTACCGCATAGCCGAAGCCTTGGGCTGGCGTCAGGGCAGCGTTACCGGGGAAGTATTACCCGACGTGTCAAACGGCAGTGAAGGCTCTGCGCCCGAGCCGGGCGTCGGCGAGAAAGTTTCAAAATCTTCCAGCAGTGGCTGGTCACCGTAGCGAATATAGGCGCCCAGCGCGCGCTGCAATTGCTGCTCGCGCATGAATGCATAGCGCTGGCGCGTCAAACCGGCAATCTGCATTTCTTCTTTCAGAATGATCGGGCGGATAAACACCATCAGGTTGTTTCTAGTTTTGCTGTCGGAATAGGAGCGAAACAGTCTTCCCAGCAGCGGTATCTTGCCGAGGATGGGCACCGAGGTCTGGTTGGTTACCCGGTCCTCGCGAATCAGGCCGCCCAGCACCAGTACCTGGCCGTCGCGCACCAGTGCGCTGGTTTTTATTTCGGCCTTGTCGGTGATCAGGTCAACCGCACCACCGGTGGTATTGGCCGAAACATTTTCTGTGGTCTGCTCAATTTCCAGGG
>JBATGO010000169.1:0-10513 GCA_049665845.1 Pseudomonadales bacterium
ACCGGTTTACTTGGCCTTGCGTTTTCGCCTGACTGGCCGACCACCAAAGAATTCTATATCGCCTACACCTACTCCGGATCGGGCATACTCCAGTCCAGAGTTTCGCGCATAATCGTTGCCGACGATACCACCACGCCGGTAACAACAGCGCCGGAGCAGGTACTGCTGCGTCTTGACCAGCCGAAAAATAATCATAATGGCGGTGATATCGCTTTCGGTACCGATGGGTATTTGTATACCAGCTTTGGTGATGGCGGCGGGCCGAATGATGTATTCGGGAACTCGCAAATCACCACGCACTTGTTCAGCGCCCTATTGCGTATCGATGTAAACGGTGTGGACTTTCCGGATCCCGGTTACCTTACGCCGCCTGGTAATCCATTCTGGACCAATCCACAATGCAGCACTGGCAGCGGCAGCCTGGATTGCCCCGAAATATTTGCCTGGGGTTTCCGCAATCCGTGGCGTTTTTCAATTGACGCCGCTAATAACGAAGTCTGGCTGGGTGATGTGGGGCAAGCAGCACGTGAAGAAATCGATATCGTTGTAGCAGGTGGCAACTACGGCTGGAACTGCAAAGAGGCCACGATAAACGGACCAGGCTCCTGCTCTGGCGATTTCATCGATCCCGTACACGAATACAGCCACGCCAGCGGCAGTCGTTCGGTAACCGGAGGTTACGTGTACCGGGGCAATGAGATGCTGCCCTTACAGGGCCAGTATATATTCGGCGACTATCTTTCCGGCCAGGTATGGGCGCTGGCACCGGATGGAAACGGTGGCTACGAAGCCAGCGAACTGCTGGACTCCAGCTACTATATCTCCTCCTTTGCGCAAGGTCTCAACGGTGAACTCTTTGTTACGGACTACGTAAATGGCGGGCTGCATAAACTGGTCAGCGGCGGCGGTGTCGACAGCTCGGCGATCCCCGACACACTCTCACAAAACGCATGTGTTCAGGCGAGTGATCCTTCGCAACCGGTCAGCGGCATGATTCCCTATACGCCCAATGCACCGTTCTGGTCAGATGGCGCGGTTAAATCTCGCTGGATTGGCATACCCGACGGCACTTCAATTGATCCTACTGCATCCACCAACTGGATTTATCCGAACGGCACCGTGGCGATGAAAAATTTCGTTGTGGAAAACAAGCTGGTGGAAACGCGCTTCTTCATGCGCCACCCGAACGGCGACTGGGCGGGTTATACCTACGAATGGAACGATGCAGAGACTGAAGCTACCCGTGTTACCGATGGCAAGATTCGCACACTCACGCATACATTCGAACCGCAGGACTGGATTTATCCTTCGGAAGACGAGTGCCTGGTATGTCACTCGGCCGCGGGCGGACGATTGCTGGGCCTTGGTACTCCACAACTCAATGGCGAATCCTATTACCCCTCGACGGACGTAACCGACAACCAGCTTGAAACGCTCAACCACATCAATTATTTCACTGCGGATGTGCCGGAGCCGGTTGCGCAACTTCCAGCCCTGCCTGACCCACATGATATTTCGGAAACAATCGAAGATCGCGCCAGGGCCTACCTGCACACCAACTGCGCGAGCTGTCACCAGCCGGGCAGTACCGCTCCGGTTGCCATGGACCTGCGTTACGACACGCCGCTCGTCGATATGAATGTGTGTAATATCGACCCGCAGCGTGAAAACCTCGGGCTCGTGAACGCAAAACTCATTGCACCGGGCGATATCGGCAACTCAATCATTTACCTGCGCATGAATAGTCGTGATGCGGGCGTCTCAATGCCGCCCATCGGCTCTTATCTGGTAGACACTGACGGGGTAGATTTAATCGGCCAGTGGATCAACCAGCTCAGCTGTAATTAATCATCGGCATCTCAAACCTTACTGGCTCATATCGCGGTCGCGATAGCCGGCCTACCATCAAAAAGTGATAACATGCGCTGCACTTTACTGACAACTGCAGAGTGCGTACATGTCCAAAGAGCTCGACATCAAAACTTTTATGGAAGGGCTGGAGCGCCGCAACCCGGGTGAGCGGGAGTTTCACCAGGCTGTCCGGGAAGTTTCGGAAACAGTAATTCCCTTCATAAACAACAACAGAAAATACCGTGACGCTCTCGTGCTTGAGCGCATGACAGAACCCGATAAAATTATCGTGTTTCGCGTGTGCTGGGAAGATGACGAGCACAACATTCGTGTCAACCGCGGCTATCGCGTGCAGTTCAACAATGCGATCGGGCCATACAAAGGCGGCTTGCGCTTTCACCCCTCGGTCAATCTCAGCATCCTGAAATTTCTTGGCTTCGAGCAAACCTTTAAAAACAGCCTTACCACCTTGCCGATCGGCGCAGGAAAAGGTGGCTCAGATTTTAATCCCAAAGGAAAATCTGACCGCGAGGTTATGCGGTTTTGCCAATCATTCATGACGCAGCTGTATCAACATATCGGCCCAGACCTCGATGTGCCCGCTGGCGACATAGGCGTCGGCGCGCGAGAAATCAGCTATCTGTTTGGTCAGCACAAGCGCATTACGCACAAGTTTCTCAGCGTGTTGACCGGGAAAGGCCTCGAATTTGGGGGCAGCCTGATTCGGACGGAAGCAACGGGCTATGGCAATGCTTATTTTGTGGAACAGGTACTCAAGCAGCATGAAGAAAAGATCGAGGACAAACGCTGCATCGTATCCGGCGCCGGCAATGTGGCAATCTATTGTGCAGAAAAACTTTTACAGCTGAATGCGAAAGTGCTCACGCTTTCCGACTCAAGTGGTACGCTGTATATCGAAGATGGTATCGACAAGGAACAGTTGGAACAAGTTAAGGAGCACAAGCTTGCCAGGCGAGGCAGTCTCGCAGAATATGCTGAAATAAATGCAATGGAGTTTTTCAAGAAAGGAAAACCCTGGCATATAAAAGCTGATATCGCGCTGCCTTGCGCGACACAAAACGAGATTGAAAAAGAAGACGCAATCGCGCTGGCAGACAACGGTATTATCGCGCTATCCGAGGGTGCCAATATGCCCTGCACACCTGAGGCGATCGAGATATTGCGCAACAGCAAGGTTTTATACGCGCCGGGCAAGGCTGCCAATGCCGGCGGCGTTGCGGTTTCAGCGCTGGAAATGTCGCAGAACAGCCAGCGTCTTAGCTGGTCCGCAGATGAACTTGACAAGAGGTTACGCAACATCATGGAAAGCATCCACGCCCAATGCGTTAAGCACGGCGATGATGGAAAAAATCATGTCGATTATGTAAAGGGCGCAAATATCGCCGGCTTCATCAAAGTGGCCCAGGCGATGCTGGCATTTGGCGTTGTTTAGCCCAATACAAGAAATTATTCATGAACCCGCTGAATATTCGCTCCCAACAGGATAGCGACCTGTTTGCTCGCCTGCAGCAGGAACCCGCTGTTATCGAGGTCAACCGGCAGATTGCCCGGCAGGAAAAAGAGGGCCCGCTAGGAATCCGACGGCGCCTGTTATCGACTTCGGTAAAGCTCAGTGAAGGCATGGCGCCCGAACTTACGCGCATTGCACAGGAATGCATCGAGCGCCTGGGCGTAGCCCTGCCAACTGAGCTATACGTCTACAACAGTCCGCAGTTCAATGCTGCCTGCGTCAAGCCGGAAGAGGGAAAACTGTTCGTGATGTTTTCTTCCGGCCTGCTCGATGCCTTCGACGAACAGGAGCTGCGATTTGTTATGGGGCATGAATTAGGCCACTTTATCTTCGGTCATCACGACCTGCCGATAGGGTACCTGTTGCAAGGCAGTCCGCCAGTAGGGCCCGATCTGGCTTTGCGGCTGACCAGCTGGTCACGCTATGCAGAATTTTCCGCCGATCGCGCAGGCGCTGTTTGCGTGAATAACTTTGCAGCAGTATCACGCGCACTGTTCAAGCTGGCCTCGGGTATAACCGGTGGTTTTGTGCGTTTTAAACTGCAGGATTTTTTGCGGCAAGTAGATGAAATGCAGCTGGCAGGCGGCGAAGCGGGTGGTCACACGTCACCACAGGACTGGTTTATGACACACCCGTTCAGTCCTTTGCGGGTGAAGGCCCTGCAGGCATTTTTTCGCTCCGAATTAATGCGCAATAGTGGCGTTTCGGTTGCTGACATGGAGTTGGGTATTGAAGGACTGATGGGGTTGATGGAGCCTTCTTACCTGCAGGCAAAAACTGAAGGCGACAAGGCGATGCGACATATGCTTTTCGCGGGCGCTTTGTCGGTTGCCAACGCCGATGGAAAAATATCGCCGCAGGAAATTGCAACATTCGAGAAATTTTTTGGTGAAAACGAATTCAACGAAACGCTGGATATCGAGAAACTCACCGAACGGCTGCAAGCGCGCGCCGAGCATGTTGTAAAAAGCACCAGCATTCCAAAGCGCATGCAATTGATGCGCGACCTTTGCCTGATGGCGAGAGCAGAAGGAAAAACGCACCCGGCAGCAAAACTTCGTTTGCATGAAATCGCGGTGATGCTGCAGGTGCCCGATATATTTGTCGAACAGTCGCTGTGCGAGCGAACTGAACTCGATTAGCCCCCCTGAAGGTAAAAATTGGCTAACAACTGCGAGCGCGGGAGAGGTACATGGCGGGGCGGGAGAGGCTTCCCGTCCATGAGCGATTGGTCTCCCGCGCAACGCTGAGAGGCGCAATCCTGCCATGACACGCTTTAAATACATCCATGTACGCTCGACGGCGGCGTCCATGCCGCCGTACGGTCATGGCAGGATAACTCCTCTCAGCCTGCCAAGCCCAACCCGTATTCCAGGCTCGCAATAATCACTAGAAATTAGCTTCATCCAATGCCATCACAGTGTCCGGTGACGAGCGCAGCGCTTTCGCAAACGTTTCCGCGCGCGGCATGATTTGTTCCGCGTAAAATTTCGCGGTAGCGATTTTCGACGTATAAAACCCGGGATCTTCCTGCATTTTTTTCTCTGCAATGGCGGCAGATTTCGCCATGTAGAAACCGCCAATAACGGTGCCGTTCAGCATCAGGTAATTGAAGGCTGCGCTGCCCAGCACATTCATATCCTGCTGCACCTGGTCACCAATCCACGCGGCCGCATCGTTAATCAACTGCAGGCCGTGGATCACAGTTTGCTTGATTGCACCTACATCGCCCTGGTCACTTAGCGCTGCCAGATCGGCCTGCATCTCGGTCATCAATAACGTCAGGCTTTTGCCCATATCGCGAATCAGCTTGCGTCCGGTCAGGTCCATGGCCTGGATGCCGGTAGTCCCTTCGTAAATCGTGATGATGCGTGCATCGCGCATATACTGGGCTGCGCCGGTTTCTTCCACATACCCCATACCGCCATGGATTTGCACGCCCAGCGATGTCACTTCCTGGGCAATTTCTGTCGCCCAGCCTTTGGCAATTGGCGTGAGGTATTCGATTCGCGCCAAGGCGTTTGCATCGCCCGCCTCTTCCTTATCAAATTCTACCGATACCGCGGCAGTGATCGCTCGCGCAGCTTCGGTAAGCGCGCGCATCTGCAGCAACATACGGCGCACGTCAGGATGATTGATGATCGTCACCGCTTCCCCGCCCTGTAGCGGCGATCCCTGCACACGCGTCTTGGCATAATCCAGCGCATGCTGGTAGGCACGATCTGAAATCGATACACCCGATATACCTACGTGAATACGCGCAGCATTCATCATCACAAACATGTACATCAGGCCCTTGTGTGCTTCGCCGACCAGGTAGCCAATGGCACCACCATTCTCGCCGTAATTCATTACACAGGTAGGACTGCCGTGAATACCCATCTTGTGTTCCACCGAGCTGCAGTGCACATCGTTGCGCTCGCCCAGTGAGCCGTCGGCATTGACGAGAAACTTTGGTACCACGAACAGCGAAATGCCCTTAACGCCTTTGGGTGCATCGGGCAGGCGCGCAAGCACCAGGTGCACGATGTTCTCGGTCATCTGGTGATCGCCCCAGGTGATATAAATTTTTGTTCCGGAAATGCGGAAATGGTCACCATCAGGTTCAGCCCTGGTTCGCACCGCTGCGAGATCCGAGCCAGCCTGCGGCTCGGTCAGGTTCATCGTACCGGTCCATTCACCACTGATCATTTTGGGCAGGTAGGTTTGTTTCAATTCGTCGCTTGCATGCGTCTCGATCGCGCGAATCGCACCGATAGTCAGCAAAGGGCAAAGTGAAAGCGACATGTTCGCCGCCGTCCACATCTCGCCAGTGACACCTGCCACCAGCTCCGGCATGCCCATGCCGCCATATCGGGTTGAGCCCGGCATCGCACCCCAGCCTGCCTCAACGAACTGCTGGTAGGCTTCCTTGAACCCCGGCGATTCCTGCACACCGATATCGACCACTTTGGCGCCTTCGTTGTCGCCGGCTCGATTCAGCGGCGAGAATACGTTGCTGGCAAATTTTGCCGCCTCATCAATAACCGCGTCGACAACATCGACACTGATATCCGGGTTGTGCAGCTTTCCGCAAACCTGCTCGAGGCCGTGCAACTCTTTGATGACGAAATTCATATCTTTCAGGTGGGCCTGGTATTCGGGCATGGCTGACTCTCTCTAAGGTGATTGGACGAAACCCGGTCTGCCGGCTTGCAAGCAAACCCTGGCGGCAGGGAGCTCGACCCCGGGGCCGATTTCCCTTGCTACCGCAGCACCGTTTCGTATAGCTCGCACGATTGCGAGCGAGCATTCGCTTTGTACGGTTTGGGAGCGAGATTGTATCAATTCGGCGATGATTTGGCAGGCCTTTGCGGCAGTTGCCGGTTTTCTAAAAAAATAAATTAAAACAAGAGCTTGTAACTAAAAAGATAATTCGATGCCATGCTCGTCAAGATATTTTGCCTCACGCTCGAGATCTGCCCCGAGCAATATTTGTTCAGCAAGCCAGGCACTGTCGGTCAGCAATCGAAAACCCTCGCGCTTTTTCTTCGTTTCGATATCAATCGCATCCAGGTCCACCGGCCAGCGCGTTATATTCAACAGGACGGCCAGCCGAAGTATGCACAGCAGGCGCAGATAGGCAGCTGAACCCAGGTGCCGCAGCACCGGCAGGTCTTCGCTGCGTATTCGCTTTCGATGCTGGCGCACCAGCGCGGCCAGCAAGTATTGCTGGTCCTGGTTGTAGCCGGGCAGATCGCTGTTTTCGAGTACATACGCCGAGTGCTTCTGGAGCCCATTCGCGCTTATTTGCAGGCCCACTTCGTGTAACTGCGCTGCCTCTACCAGGATATCGATCGCGTCGCGGTCGGGACCGAGCCAGTCCGCAGGTAATTTGACTGCCAATTCGCGCACCGTATCGGCGACGCGGGTAGCTTGTGCAATATCGACGTTGTAGCGCGACTGCATACTCTGCCTACTGCGCAAGCGAATATCAGGATGGCGCATCTGCTCGATCATTTCATAGAGCACTCCCTCGCGCAGCGCTACATCGCGATAAGCCAGTTGTTTCACACCCAGGCACTGCATGCATGCGATCATAATCGCCAGGCCACCGGGTACAAGCTCAATGCGATTGTCGGCAATACCCAGTCCGGTCAGCCAGCCGACCTCGCCGCGTGTGATAATTTCCTCGCGAAGTTGCAAGAGCTGCTTCAGCGTCACCTCATCGTGCATTGCGCCCCACTGGGTTACGGCCTGCGCAAGTGCTTTCGCGGAACCGGAAGTCGCATAAACTTCCTGCCATTCTCTTGCGTGCAAATGCACGAGATACTTTTCCAGCGCCTGCAAAGCGGCGCGATGCGCGCGCGAGAAATTCCTGGCACTGTAGCTTTCAGCAAAAAACTGCTCACTGAAACTCACACAGCCCATACGGCAACTGGCGCGAAAACCGGGCTCAAATCCGCTACCCGTTGCAAGTTCTGTCGAGCCGCCTCCGATATCGACGACTAGCGTCTCCGCACTGAGCGTCTGGCTATGCGCGATAGCAAGAAAAATCATTCGCGCTTCTTCGCGCCCGGATATAACCTCAACCGTGCAGCCGAGTACCTGCTCGGCACGTTTGATAAATTCATCGCGATTTTTCGCTTCACGCAGCGCAAAGGTAGCAACTGCACGCAGCTTGTCTGGCTGGGCATCCTTGAGCATCGATCCCATGGTCTGCAGGCAATCAATACCGCGCTGCATTGCCGCCTCCTGCAACAGTCCATTGGTGCCCATTCCCAGCGCGAGTTGTACGCGCTCGCGATAGCTCGCTACGGTCTGCAACGATCCCTGTACAAGCCTCGCGACGATCAAGTGAATGCTGTTGGAACCAATATCTATCGCCGCCAGCACCTGTCCATCAGGTAAATTCATACTATGTAACCACTTCCATGCTGGCTTTGGGCAATTTCTTTTTCTGCTTGAAATAGTTGTACAACTCATCCTGCGCATTGATCTTGCGCTTGTTGCCACGTGGCTTGTACTTGTTGGACTGCTCCTGGTCGATAAGACGCGCCTTGGTGGTGTCCGACCACTGCAGATCGAAAATATCGACCAACTCGCCTTTCAGATCGTCGTCGAGAATCGGACAACCGACCTCAACCCGCCAGTCCAGGTTGCGCGTCATCCAGTCTGCAGAAGAAAGATAAACGCGTTTTTCGCCACCGTTATGAAATATAAAAAAGCGCGGATGCTCAAGGAAACGGCCGACTATCGATAGCACCGAAATATTGTCGCTGACACCCGGCACGCCGGGCACAAGCGAGCAAATTCCGCGCACAATCACCCGAATGCGGACGCCGGCGACGCTGGCTTCGTAGAGCTTGCGGATGATCTCCCTGTCGTCGATATTATTGATCTTGATATATATCCTGGCCTTCTTGCCAGAACGTGCATTGGCTATTTCGTTGTCGATCAGCGCATAAAGCTTGCTGCGCACATCGTTTGGCGAGACGATAAGGTGATTGAATGCATAGCCCTTGTAACTGAAGGCCATAAAATCGAAAACCCGTGCAACTTCATCCGCGATTTGAGGATCGCGAGTAAAAAGGCTCATGTCGGTATATATTCTGGCAGTACTCTCGTTGAAGTTACCCGTGCCCACATGCGCATAATTGACCAGCTCTCCCGCCTCGCGTCGCTTGATAATAATGATCTTGGCGTGGCACTTTAGTGACGGTATGCCAAACTCCACTTTAACTTTGGCGTCAGTCAAAACCTTCGCCCATTCAATATTCGCCTCCTCATCAAATCTCGCTGCCAACTCCAAAAAAACGGTCACTTTTTTTCCGTTTTCAACCGCATCAATCAGGGACTTTATCACCCTGCTGTTTTTTGCCAGTCGATAAACGGATATTTTTATTTCCTCAACCGCGGGATCAAATGCAGCCTGGCGCAAAAATTCAGTAAGATACTTGAACTTGAAATGGGGGTAATACAGCAATATATCTTTGCGCGATATCGCCTCGAATGCCGAGCTTGCGGTTTCAAAATCGGGTGAATTCAACGCGCTGGTCCTCGGGAACTCCAGATGTCGTCTGCCGATGTTTGGAAACCCCATGAAGTCACGGAAATTGTGGTAACGGCCGCCAGGCACTATCGAATCGAGCGTGGTGATGCCCAACTGACGCTTCAGCATATCGATCATTTCGGCAGGCATTTCACGATCATAGACAAAGCGCACCGGTGCGGCGGTAAGCCGCTGTTTCAAACCTTCTGACATCTGGTCGACGAGAGAAAGATCAATGTCGTCGGTAATGCCATACTCAGCATCACAGGTCATCTTCATGGAGAACGACTGGCAGGTATCATAGGAAAAAAAAGGGCGGAAAATATCGTCGGCACAAAAACGAATAATGTTATCCAGCATTATCAGGTTCTTGCGCTTGCTGCCCTTTACCTTCGGCAGCTCAACAAATCGCGGCGCATCCCTGGTCGGCACTTCTATTGCGGCATAGCGATACTCTTCCGAACCAACCATTTCGGTAACAAGAAAAGTAAGGTCATCTTTTAGTACTTTTGCAAGATCCATCCCCTCCCGAATAATTATCGGCGCAATATAGCGCAAAAGCCTGTCATTGAAGTAACGTCGCAACCATTTAGCCTGGTCCTCATTAAGCTGGTACTCGCTTATCAGGAATATATTTTGCTTCGCGAGCCCCTTGATGACATCCATATAAATTTCGTCGAACTGTTCCTGCAGCTGCAAGACCTTGTTCTGTATTTTTGCAAGCAGGTGACGCGCAGCCTCCTCGCCGCCGCTTTGCGCGGAAATAATCAGGCGCCGCTTTACATCAGCTACGCGCACGCGGAAAAATTCATCAAGATTGTTGGAAAAGATGCCGAGAAAGCGTACCCGCTCGACAATAGGAACATTTTTGTCAGCCGCCTCCTGCAGCACGCGCTGGTTGAATGAAAGCCAGCTCAGCTCCTTTTCAATGTAGGGGATTTCTTTCTCTGACATAAACACTGCCGCGAAATGCCGCCCGCAAAATTGGCGGGCGCGCTACGAGTTACCCGTTTTAAAATGACGAAACGCCATGCACAAGATTTACTTGACTGCCCATACTGTGCACAGAAAATTGAAGCTTAGAAAGTGAATGTAATACC
>JBATGO010000170.1:0-3587 GCA_049665845.1 Pseudomonadales bacterium
GATCTCGCCGAGCAATCCCAGCGATTCCTGAATCACTATTTGGAATATTGCGGAGATTACGCTGGCCTTCGCTTACTGAATATGTACCGTAACTATTATGCGTTGGTCAGAGCGAAAGTTAAGCTCATGAGGCGGCCGGCTGAAGATGATCTGCCTGGGGATAACGAGGATATTGCGGCCGTTTGTCGCCACGTAATGCTGGCCGAAAAATTTACGCGTACTAAGCAGCCCCTGATTGTACTAATGCACGGGCTTTCAGGTTCAGGAAAATCGTGGTTGGCAGAGCAGCTGATGACAGTGGGCGACACGATACGCATCCGTTCCGATGTGGAGAGAAAGCGATTGTTCGGCGAATGGCCCGAGCCGACCGGCGGGATCATTCCGGACATGTACAGCAAGAAAGCTTCCGACGCTACATTCGAGCGATTACATGAATTGGCCGGGCTTGTTACAAGTGCAGGCTTCAACTGTATTGTCGACGCTACTTTTTTGAGCCGTGCACGCAGGAAGCCGTTTCTTGAATGGGCGCTGCGGAAAAAGCTGCAGCTCGCTATAGTCAGCTGCCATGCGCCGGAAGACGTCATCATGGAGCGTCTTCAAATGCGTGAAAAAGAAGCGAGCGATCCATCCGATGCGAACATGGATATATATAAACTGCAGAAAGTGAATGTAGAGGATTTTCTGCCCGAGGAGAGAAACCGCTTGATAGAGGTTGATACAACGCGAAATGATTGTGTGGAGCGCGTTGTTGCCCGTCTGGCGCTATAGCAGGTTGCGGGTGCTGGAATGGGCAGCGTCTTTCCGCGCAATACTATTTATGGCTAGTAATTTCGAGCGATCATATTGGTTTGCGAAAGGCGCTCCCCGAAAGAGTGGGCCAGCTGCTTTAGCACGCGGTAGCCCAATTCGTGATCTTCTTCGAAAAGTGACTCGAGCGCCAGAGGATCCCAGCAGGCCAGTAATACGTCGTCTTTCGCTTTAACTGTCGCACTTCTTCGCCTTTGACCCACTAAAGCCATTTCACCTACGGTATCGCCTGCTTTCAGCGTAGCAACAACTTTTCCTTCCGCCTTGTCAAAGAGCAGTGACCCCGGGCTGGCAACATATATATCTACACGACCTTGAAGGATGGCATAAATCATATTGTCCTGGCTGCTTTCCGAAATAATTATTGTGCCCTCGGATGCAGGAATCAGCTTCCCACTTCGGGTTAGCTTTGACAGGCCGGCATCATTCAATTTCTGGAAAAGCTGCACCTTGGCAAGGTGTTCATTGGTGAGATTCATTTCTCATGTCCTTTTTGATCAAGCCGCATGGCCGGGCTAACCTCACTGGATAATAGAAGTAACGGTGAAAGCCCGGATTCTCTCCATTCAATATAGCAAGCAATTGACTTGTACCCAGCAGGAGAGGATAGAATTGCTGTAAAAATGTCGAACAAATAACCGATAGCGAAGCGTAGCCCATCGAAAAAATTGTCTGTGGGCGCCAACCGGGAAGTGCACGCAAATGGTTGGGCCTGGCGCGCAGGTGCTCGCTGGCAGCACGGCTTTCCCGCAGACCAAATCAACTTTACCGGTTAAAGCTGAGATCATTTCAAGCCTGGCTATAGTGACACGAAAGATGAAAAGCAATAAACAGCACATGCTATCCGTTCGCTTTACAACCAATCTCGATAGCGACAATATATGCCAGTTATATTCGCGCACTTTTCCTGACAGCGAGTCAGAGAGCGTTGCCATGCTCGCATCCAATTTGCTTCACGAAATCACCTGCCCGGAAACATTTGCCCTGGTTGCTGAACAAGATAACGCTGTAGCAGGGCATATTGCATTTAGCCCGGTAACGGTAGAACGCAATGAAAGTTTGAGATGCTATATCCTTGCTCCACTCGCGGTGATGCCAGCATGGCAAAGAACCGGAATTGGGTCGAGGTTAATTGAAAGGGGTATCGAGGAGTTAGCAAAGAAAAATACAGACTTACTATTCGTGTATGGTGACCCGAAGTATTACGGTAAGTTTGGATTCAGTGCACAAGCAGCTGCAAATTATTCGCCGCCGTATAAATTAGCACACCCCTTTGGTTGGCAGGCAATCGCACTGCGTCGGCTGGGAGTCAGCGAGCAAGCTGGCAACATCCGCTGCGTAGTTTCATTGCGCGACCCGCGGCTGTGGTAGATCGATGCCTGTCTAATATTTGCCGGTTCGTCTATGCCTCAATCCAAAAGAAGCCTCTACAGCCTGGAGCCGGGCCGTTTTACGATAGTGGTAAAGCAGGTGCTTTTTCCTTGTGGCGGCAATTAGATCGCTAGTTTCAAACCATTTACCGTTCAAGCCCTGCTGCCCATACCGCAGCACCAATTATACCCGCTTCGTTACGTAGCTCAGCCGGCAGTACCCTGGTGCGGGTGAGCTTTAGGGCAGGGAAAAATTTTTCGTGCTTTTTACTAATACCGCCACCAATCACAATCAGTTGAGGAGAAAATATGTGTTCCACATGAAGCAGGAATTCATTCAGGCGCTCCCCGTACTTGTCCCACTTCAACCCCTCTTCTTTCTTGATACGGCCAGCCATGTACTGCTCCACTACATGCGCATGCCTGGCTAAATATATCTTTCCCAATTCGAGGTTGGGAACCAGCTTACCGTTCATAAAGAGTCCTGCTCCAACACCGGTTCCCAGGGTTACTGTAATTACAACGCCAGGCAAGCCACGTCCTGCGCCGAACTCAATCTCAGCCAGTCCAGCTGCATCCGCATCATTCAGTACGTTCACCTCGCGGCCAGTTGCGGCAGAAAGCCGTTCATTGATGGGCTTGCCGACCCAGCCAGCCACTTCATGCGCGGTGGGTGGCGTGAGGACGGTGCCATGAGCTACAGCTGCCGGGAACCCGATGCCAATGGGGCCGCTATAATCGAACGCATTAATCAGGGAAGAGAGTGTATTTGTGACTGCCTCAATTTCAAATGAAGGGGGTGTCTCGAGTCGGATGCGCTCGCTGGCCAACGCGCCCGTCTTTAGATCAACCAAGGCTCCTTTTATACCGCTACCGCCAACATCTATGCCCAATACATTCATTGACCTGGCCCATTGCCTATTTGATCGCCTTGGCTGCTGCGACTTCCAACTTCAAGACGGCTCTTCTTATTTGAAAAAACAGGCGGCGCTGACAATCTAAACGCCACTGTTTGATCATATCAGCTAGAAACGGCGCTAAGCAATGTCTGAGCGTGGCTTCGCAATGTCGCTTTTTGGACAGGCAGGCTTGAAAATATCGCTGGCATAAGCAAGCCGAAGGATTTCAAAAATCCGGCAAGCACTCTAACTTGCGCCTGAGATGCTCAATAGCGGAGAATATGGATCTTCGATTTGCATCTACACGCGGTACGCATCAAATTTTCGATTATTTCGAGCCTGAACAGTAAGCGATGGCCGCAGCTGTTATTGGAAAGAAAATTGTGACTCGACCTGTTGAAAAACAAGAAAAAAGATTGGTACTGATATTGGGCTGCGCAGGCCTTTTACCTTTTATTGGCGCTGCGCTGTGGGCGGCATTGATTTCTATAAACTACGCGCCGTTACTGGT
>JBATGO010000171.1:0-15954 GCA_049665845.1 Pseudomonadales bacterium
AAAAAGCAAGGCAACCACTGTTGCACAGGGTGGGGAGATGAGACTACCCGACTCGACCACGTGGCCTCTCGGTATCTGCGGACATGATAGCAAACAAAGCTATAGAGGTGATGCCCAAATACGGTGCAAAAAAAGGGCGCCCGGAGGCGCCCTGTAAAGCGATATTACTCGCCATGAAAAAAAGGTAAAAGGAATTAGCTGCGACCGGACATAAATTCGGGATAGGCTTCCATACCGCACTCCGACAGGTCGACGCCGTTGTACTCGTCTTCTTCCGAGACCCGGATGCCAAAAATCATTTTCAGTACCAGCCAGGTAATCAGGCTCAGGACAAACACCCAGACAAAGATTGTCAGCAAACCGGTTATTTGTCCGCCAAAACTGGCCTCACCGAAGATCGCAACTGCCAGCACACCCCAGATACCGACGGTACCGTGCACCGAAATCGCCCCAACCGGGTCATCGATCTTGATCTTGTCCAGCATAAGGATGCTGAAGACAACCAGCACACCACCAATGGCGCCAATGACAGTGGACATCAATGCGCTTTGCGACGCAGGATCTGCGGTTATCGCGACCAGCCCGGCCAGCGCACCGTTCAAAGCCATGGTGAGGTCGGCCTTTCCGAACATCAGTCGAGCCATTACGAGCGCGGCGATCAAGCCGCCGGAAGCCGCCGCATTGGTATTCATGAAGACGTTGGCGACTTCGTTGGCAACTTCTATTCCGCCGAGTTTCAGGGTTGAACCACCGTTGAAACCGAACCAGCCCATCCAGAGAATGAACGTGCCCAGCGTTGCGAGCGGCATATTCGCGCCGGGGATCGGGTGTACACTGCCATCGGCTGCATACTTGCCCTTGCGTGGCCCGAGGATCAATACACCAGCCAGCGCAGCTGCAGCGCCCGCCATATGCACAATACCGGAACCCGCGTAGTCACTGTAATCAAGCGCGCCGATGATCGGTACTTCCTTGCCACCCCAGGTCCAGCCACCTTCGACCGGATAAATAAAACCTGTCATAACGACCGCAAAAGCCAGGAATGCCCAGAGCTTCATACGCTCTGCAACCGCACCCGAAACAATCGACATTGCAGTTGCCACAAATACAACCTGGAAGAAAAAGTCGGAAGCACCTGAATATACCGAGTCGCCGTCAAAACCGTTTTCTGCCGACTGCACAAGAACTGCAGCCTTGTCGATACCGCCGGTTGTAGCAACCCCTGAGAGGAACCAGCCGCCGTCGTACATTAACTGGTAGCCGCAAACCATGTACATGGTGCAGGCAATCGCAAACAATGCGACGTTTTTGGTGAGTATCTCGGTTGTATTCTTGGAGCGCACCAGCCCCGCCTCGAGCATTGCGAAGCCTGCCGCCATCCACATTACCAACGCGCCACATATAAGAAAATAAAATGTGTCGAGCGCGTACTGGAGTTCAAAAATCTGATTTTCCATCACTCTCTACCTCAAAGTTTTACAAGCTGAAAAAGTTTCGCTTCGAAGCGCAGCCTATAGCGCGTCGTCGCCCGTCTCACCGGTACGAATCCGGATGGTTTGTTCGATGCTGGTGACGAAGATCTTGCCGTCACCGATCTTGCCGGTATTGGCTGCCTTGGCTATAGCCTCAATGGCTGAATCGGCCGCGCCATCAGCAACGGCTGCCTCGATTTTGACCTTGGGTAAAAAATCCACTACGTATTCTGCGCCGCGGTAAAGTTCGGTGTGGCCCTTCTGTCGCCCGAAACCCTTGACCTCGGTGACTGTAATGCCCTGCACACCGATGTCAGAGAGCGCCTGCCGGACATCGTCCAACTTGAACGGTTTCACTATCGCTGTAATTAACTTCATTGCTCTATCCCCTGCTGGCTCTAAACCCACCGCGACGGTTGGTGTCGCGATTTCGTGTCAAACTCCTTTGCAGCGACCGTGCCAGATACCTCAAGCCATTGATTAAAAAAGGATAAAAGCAGTTTTTGTACGAAATTTAGAGCCTTCCGCCCGGACTCAATTTGCCGCGTATGCACTTTTATGGTGCGGTTGCTGAGCTCGTGCGCACAAATTGGTGCGCTCAAACCGCAAGCCTCGCGCTGCTTGCGAGCTGCGAAGCGACTGATGGATAATCGTCATCAGTCGCACGACTCCTTGTCGAGCGGATACAAAGGTGGCGCAGGACCGCACCGCCCAAGCCAATCATCAGGGAAGATAACCATGGCACTCGCTATTACTTTTTCACGCGCCAACTTCGGTATCAAGGCGCCGCTCGTACGCGTTGAAACGCACCTCTCCAATGGCCTGCCCGCATTCACGATCGTGGGGCTGCCCGAAGTCGCGGTAAGGGAAAGCCGCGATCGCGTGCGCAGCGCGATCATCAATTCGCACTTTGAATTTCCCAACCGGCGCATCACGATTAACCTCGCACCCGCCGACCTGCCCAAGGAAGGCAGCCGCTTCGATCTCGCCATCGCGCTGGGCATACTCGCCGCCAGCGGCCAACTGCAGCAGGAATCGCTGCACCAATACGAATTTATCGGCGAGTTGTCGCTTTCGGGCGAACTACGCTACGTGCGCGGATTGCTGCCGGCACTGGTGCACACAGCACCGGGGCGTGCGCTGTTTGTGCCGGGTGCGAACCACACCGAGGCGAGCCTGCCGGTCGATGCGGTTGCTATTGCAGCAAACCATATTCTGGAAGTGTGCGCTCACATCAATGGCAAGGCGCGGATTGAACCACTTGCAAAAATGGAAGTAACGGATGCGCACTACGGCAACCTCGACCTGGCCGACGTCTGCGGCCAGCCGCTGGCCAGGCGAGCGCTGGAGATCGCAGCGGCCGGGGGTCACAATCTGCTATTCAGCGGCCCGCCGGGCACGGGGAAAACCATGCTGGCTTCGCGTATCAATACCCTGTTGCCACCCCTGCAGCAAAAGGCTTCAATAGAGGTAGCGGCGCTGCATTCGCTCGCTGGCAAGCGCATCGACGCAAACAACTGGCGGCAGCGGCCTTTTCGCTGCCCGCACCACACTGCCTCGGCACCGGCAATGGTGGGCGGCGGCAGCCACCCAAGGCCTGGCGAAATTTCCCTGGCGCATCACGGCGTGTTGTTCCTCGACGAGCTACCGGAATTTGACCGCAACGTACTGGAGGTGCTGCGCGAACCACTGGAGTCTGGCCGCATCAGTATTTCCCGCGCCACGCAGCAGGTAGAGTTTCCGGCCGAGTTCCAGCTGGTCGCTGCCATGAATCCCTGTCCATGTGGTTATTACGGTGACCCGCGCCAGCAGTGTTCGTGTTCTGCTGCGCAACTGCAGCGCTACCGCACCAAGCTTTCCGGCCCGCTGCTCGATCGCATCGACCTGCAGGTTCACGTCAGTCGATTGCCAGCATCCCTGCTTTTCCAGCAGGACAGGGCGCGCAGCCAACCGGTAACTGAAGACCAAACCAACGACCTGGCAGTTGCCAGCCATCACGCGCAAAGCGAAACAGTGGCTGAATTGTCGCCGCGAGGGGAGAGCAGTGCGGTAGTACGGCAACGCGTTATGCGCGCCCAGCATATACAGTTGAGCGTGCGCGGCAAACTCAATGCCAGGCTGCAGCCCGGCGAATTAACCTCGGCACAGTGGATCGAAGCGGAGGCACTGGACTGGCTGGGTGCGGCTATTGAAAAGCTTGGTCAATCAGCACGTGCCTTTCACCGCATGTTGCGCGTGGCGCGCACTATCGCGGACCTGCAGCAGCAGGCCGGCAATATCTGCGACGAAAATCCGGCCACAAGGGTTGCTATCGAACATGTGCGCGAGGCGCTGATGTACAGGCCGCCCGGTGAACGTTGATATTTCCGGCTTAGGCGGCACGCAACCGCGGATAGCAAACCTGTTGCCTGTGATCAGTAGTCTCCCCACTGCTGTTGCAGCAGCGCGATACCAACCACAGGCGCCGTTTCAGTGCGCAGCACGCGGGGACCGAATTGCAGCCGCTGGAACCCCGCCGCTTCGGCCAGGCCAAGCTCCGGCGGAGTGAAACCCCCTTCCGGCCCTACCAGCAAAATTGCACGCGATGGCATTACGCCTGTCGCAGCGAATTCTGCGAATCGCTCGCCTGTGCCGTGCATCAGCAGGCGCGCTTCTGAAGTTTCGCAGGGAACCTTGCTGGTTGCACTACGCTTCTCATTGTTGTCAACGGCGCGCGTCGCAGGAATCTGGGTAAGCCAATCTTCAAACACCAGTGGCGCGGCAATTTGAACCAGGCGACTGCGACCACACTGTTCACAGGCGGCAATAGAAACCTGGCGCCAATGATCGCGTTTACGCGCCAGCCGTTCACCCGTGAGTTTTACTTCAACGCGCGCACTCCACAGCGGTTGTATGCTGTTAACCCCCAGCTCGGTCGTCTTCTGCACCACCCAGTCCATGCGTTCGCCTTTGCCCATGCCGATAGCCAGCGTCGTTTGCAGCGGCGATTCGTTCCCGACCAAACGGGACTCCCCGATCCGAACGCTGACGCGTTTGCGATCCACCTGATTGATACATGCATCGAAATCGCGCCCGCTGCCATCGAAAAGAACCAGCTGTGCACCTTCGCGCAGGCGTAAAACATTGGCCAGGTAATGCGCGCTGTGTTCATCGAGCGCAACCACCTCGCCCTCGGCAAGGGCAGTAGCGGAAAATACGCGACTCACGCGCATGGATTATGCAACGCTACCGTGAACCTGGAGCAATGCCGAGGTTGTGCGCGATGGCCTCGACCGCAGGTGCCTGGTTCATGGTGTAGAAATGCAGGCCAGGCGCGCCGTGTGACAGTAATTGTTCACAGAGCTGACTGATGAAATCAACGCAGAACGCATTGACGGATTCGTTATCTTCGCCAAGTGAAACAATACGATAAGCGAGCCAGCGCGGAATTTCTGCGCCACAATTTGCGGAAAAGCGTTTGAGGTTATCGAAGTTGGTAATTGGCATGATGCCGGGGTAAATGGGCTGGTCTATGCCGACGCGTGCGCACTCATCAATAAACCGCGCATAGGCATCCGCATTATAAAAGTACTGCGTGATCGCGCTGTTCGCGCCGATATCGAATTTTTTCTTCAGGAACCGGATATCGCTGTCGTAGGATTTCGCCTCGGGATGTATTTCCGGGTAGGCGGCCACTTCAATATGAAAACGGTCGCCGTAATGTTCGCGTATAAACTCTACCAGTTCCGATGCGTGCACCAGGCGGGAACCATCGCCAAAACCGGATGGAAGATCGCCGCGCAAGGCGACGATACGCTTGATCCCGGCTTCTGCGTACTCATCAAGTAGCTCCCGCATCGTGTGCTCGCGATCGCCACCAAACGACAGGTGCGGTGCAAACGCAAGGCCGGCCTGCAAACCTGCAAGTACCACATCACGCGTGTTGTGGCGCGTCGAGCCGCCGGCACCGTAGGTCACGGAAAAAAAATCCGGACCCAGCCCGGCCAGGCGATCGCGCGTCGCACGCAAGTTAACTTCACCGCGCTCGGTTTTGGGCGGAAAAAACTCGAAACTGAGACGATGATTTTTATTCAGGGGCATAGACCGTGTTCCGGCAACTGGCCTGCCCTGCCCGACATCAGCAGGGACGACCTGGGTGCTGAGCAATCAATACTTGTACTCATGCGGTTTGAATGGCCCATCGACGCTGACGTTGATGTACTTCGCCTGCTCCCTGGTGAGCCGGGTCATCACGCCGCCGAAACCGCGAACCATATGCGCGGCAACTTCCTCGTCGAGTTTCTTGGGCAGCACTTCCAGGAAAATTTTGCGCTGCGGCTGGTCGGCAGATTTCTGTGCAAACAAATGGATCTGCGCCAGTACCTGGTTGGCGAAAGAACCATCCATGATGCGCGACGGATGCCCGGTGGCATTGCCCAGGTTCACCAGCCTGCCTTCCGACAGCAGAATAAGATAGTCCAGCGGGTCCTTGCTGCGATATACCTTGTGTACCTGCGGCTTTACTTCTTCCCACTGCCATTTTTCGCGCATAAACGCGGTATCGATTTCGTTATCGAAATGGCCAATATTGCTAACCACCGCACCCTGCTTGAGGCTTTGCAGTACCGCGGCATCGCACACATTAAAATTCCCTGTCGCAGTGACAACCAGGTCGGTGTTCTGCAGCAGCTGGCGATCGATATCTTCGACCTTGCCGGTATTGTTGCCATCGCGATAAGCAGAAACCAGCTCAAAGCCATCCATGCAGGCCTGCATCGCGCAGATCGGGTCGATTTCCGCGATGCGTACGATCATGCCTTCCTGGCGCAGTGACTGTGCCGATCCTTTGCCTACATCACCATAGCCGATGACCAGTGCCTTCTTGCCCGCAAGCAAATGATCGGTGCCGCGCTTGATCGCATCATTCAGTGAATGGCGACAGCCATACTTGTTGTCATTCTTGGATTTGGTTATCGAGTCATTGACGTTGATTGCAGGTATTTTCAACTCACCTTTTTCGAGCATTTCCTGCAAGCGGTGTACACCAGTGGTGGTTTCTTCGGTGACACCATGAATTTTATCCAGCATGCCAGGATACTTCTGGTGCAATATCAGCGTGAGGTCGCCGCCGTCGTCGAGGACCATGTTTGCATCCCAGGGCTTGCCATCCTTGAGAATGGTTTGCTCAATACACCACTCGTATTCTTCCTCTGTTTCGCCTTTCCACGCGTAAACAGCAACGCCACTCGCAGCGATCGCCGCAGCGGCGTGATCCTGCGTGGAAAAAATATTACAGGAAGACCAGCGCACTTCGGCGCCCAGCGCTGCGAGTGTCTCGATCAGTACGCCGGTTTGAATAGTCATGTGAATACAGCCGAGAATTTTTGCGCCGCGCAAAGGCTGCTCTGCCGCGTACTTTTCGCGCAGGGCCATCAGCGCCGGCATTTCGGTTTCAGCAATATCGAGTTCCTTGCGACCCCAATCAGCAAGGCTGATGTCGGCAACTTTGTAATCGACTTTCGAATGTAAGGATTCTGCCTGGTTCATTGTTTTGCTCTCTTCAATTGATTTAAATGTTCTGGACTGATTGCCACGCCGTGCCAGGCGGCGACAGGTAGATTGATACGCATCGCTAGCCGACGGCGGATTGCAACTCGGCTATCTTGTCGGTTCTTTCCCAGGTAAACGCATTGCACCTGGTTGAACGCTCTTTGCCTCCTTCTTGCCATTTATACACATGCTCAAATGGCTCCCTGCCAAAGTGCCCGTACGCAGCAGTAAGCTGGTAAACAGGATGCAGCAAATCCAGCACGCGCGTGATGGCGTAAGGGCGGAGATCAAAGGTTGCGCGAATCGCTTTGATTAACTGCTCGTCGCTTACCTTGCCGGTGCCAAAGGTATTAACTGCAATTGAAGTCGGGTCGGCCACGCCGATCGCATACGAAACCTGGATTTCACAGCGGTCAGCAAGGCCTGCGGCAACGACATTTTTCGCAACGTAGCGACCAGCGTAGGCCGCCGAGCGATCAACCTTGGAGGGGTCCTTGCCGGAAAAAGCACCACCGCCGTGTCGCGCCATACCGCCGTAGGTATCTACAATAATTTTCCTGCCGGTCAGGCCACAATCGCCAACCGGACCACCAATCTCGAAATTGCCGGTGGGATTAATGTGGTACTGCGTATCGCGGTGCAGCCATTCACCCGGCAATACCGACAGAATGATCTGTTCCTTCACTGCGGCCCGCAGTTCCTGCTGCGCGATACCGGGATCGTGCTGGGTTGAGAGCACCACCGCGTCGATTGCAACCGGCTTGCCGTTTTCATAGCGCAGGGTCACCTGGCTTTTCGCATCGGGTCGCAACCAGGGCAGTTGGCCAGTCTTGCGCAACTCCGCCTGCTTCTCGACAAGACGATGCGAAAAGTATATCGGCGCAGGCATCAGGGAATCAGTTTCATTGGTAGCGTAACCAAACATCAGCCCCTGGTCGCCCGCACCCTGGTCTTCGGGACGCGCGCGGTCAACACCCTGGTTGATGTCAGGCGATTGTTTGCCGATCGCGTTAAGCACAGCACAACTCGCACCGTCATAGCCGACGGTCGAGCTGTCATAACCGATATCAATGATGACTTTGCGGATGATGTCTTCCAGATCCACATAGCAGGAGGTAGTCAGTTCTCCAGCGACGATTGCCATGCCGGTTTTTACCATCGTTTCCACCGCGACGCGCGCGTTCGGGTCGCGCACGATTATCGCGTCCAGTACCGCATCGGAAATCTGGTCTGCCATTTTGTCCGGATGGCCCTCTGACACGGACTCTGACGTGAATACACTATATTCGCTCATTGCTTTATTCCTGTCTGGCCAGCAATGCGTTGGCCGGGTGCCGTAGTGCATTGCCTGTTAAGGTTAATATCGAATATTTTTTAATTTCTACAGCCCCGTCAAACATTCAGGCTGCCGCAGGTGTTGCGCTCTGTTTGCGGTAGGCGAGTATCTGGATACGAAAACCATTGCGCAGCGCCGTATAGCTTCCGGTGCTGCGGGCAAGCCCCGCAAGTTCCGCCCACTGGTTTAACTGTGCCTCCTGGAATCCCAACCAGACATCGCCCGCTGCATCGCGCACCCAGTCCTGCGCGTGCTGGCAAAGTTCCGAGATAATGAAAACGCCGTTCGCCGCCAGCAGCCGCGCGGCGTCGGTGAAAATTTGCTGTGGCTTTGCATTGTGATGCAGCACCATGTTGGCAACGATACAGTTGGCTTTGCGCGCACTCACAGCACCACCTGTGTTCAACTGCTCACCGAGCTCGATCAGGTCCCGTGTGTCGCCGTGGATAAACCCTATGTTGCCCAGGTTTTTACGCGTTGCCGTGCGCCGGCAACGTTCCAGCATAGGTTCGGCGTTATCCAGCGCAATAACGTGCTCGAAACGCTTCGCCAGATCTGCCAGGTATTGACCTTCTCCAGGGCCCAGTTCTACCGCCTGTTTGCGCGGCAGTCTGTTGACACCTGGCTGCAACAAGGTATCGAGTAATTCGTTGAGCGTGCCGCGATATTCGTCAATTGGCGCGATGAGGTCCTGCTGCGCCTGGAAGTCAGCGCTGTGCTCGGCAAAGAATTTCATCGAGCATGCGCTGCGATGCTGCTGCGCTCGATCGATCGCCTGCTGCACCCCGGCATCCATCGGCAGTGCATCGAGCGATGCAAACAACTCGCCAAGCAGTGCTTCATGCGCCGTCGCAGCCGGCAGTGCGCGCCGGTAGAAAATGGCGTTGCCCTCGCGACGCGTACCCACCAAACTGGCAGTTGCCAGCACCTTGAGGTGATGGCTCATCGCCGATTGCTTGATTGAAAACAGGTTGCACAACTCCAGCACGCCAAAGGAATCGTGTTGCAGCACCTGCAGGATACGCAGGCGCAGTCCGTCGGCGCTGGCTTTCAGAAGCGCTTCTAGGGAGCCGAAAGCATCAACGCTCTGCAGAATGTCGCCGTTGTTTACGGATAGCGGGGAGGGCATTGGGCTTTAACCGTATAACAGCGACTAAATTGATACAAATCGATATAGTCGCGCTGGTGTTGTCTGGGCGGTAGGAATTATAGAGGCGCGGGGACTCAATATCAATATTTTTTGGTACTGCTTGAAAGCGCTGAAAAACTGATTTAAATCAGATAGCTATAGAAAAAAATCCATAGCGGGTGGCGTTAGCCGTGCAGGATATAGGTTTGCAGATGCTGCTCTACCCAGTCAACATTAGGGATCCCGGCCGATTTCTGGTCAACAATCACAGAAATCGCTTCGGCGCGACCACGTGGCCGGCCTTCGTATATACGTACCTGGTCGTCGCTGACATCCAGGATACTTGGCCTGCCATTCAGCACCACCGCGTAATTTGGCAAATGGCCGTGACCCAGCGTGCTCTCGAGCACGGCGACCTGCCGGACCTTGTCCGCAGCGATTGCCATCGCGCCGTTCAGGGCCTCAAAACTGATGACCGGCACCGTTTGGCCGCGCCACTGTACGCTACCGACAAACCATTCGGGTGAGCCGGCCTTGACTGTGACTTCCCCGGCATCAAAGATCTCGATCACAATCGCATCCGGCACCAGCAGGTGATCCGTCATTAACGGCAGCAACATCAGCTCGAGGTTCGAGGCATTGTCATCGTTCGGGAGTGCTTGCATAAACCTGGTTTCGCCTGCAGACCGCTATTGGTTGACCGCCCTGTCGCTGGTACCGACAGAGAGGTGGCAGTTGATGGTGCTCAGCAAATTTTTGTCCTGGTAAGGTTTGCCTAGAAAATCGTTTGCGCCCAGCGATAGTGCTCGCTCGGTGTGTTTGTCGCCAGTGCGCGACGAAATCATGACAATCGGCATATTCGCAAGGCGCGGCTCGTTGCGCACGCGCGTCACCACTTCAAAACCATCGAGCCTCGGCATTTCGATATCACAAAGCATGATGTCAGGTGTTACTTCTTCCAGTTTTTCGATCGCGTCGAGCCCGTCTTTGGCCGTGATCACTTCGAAGCCTTCACGCTCCAGCAGGCGCGTAGTCACTTTGCGAACCGTAACCGAATCGTCTACCACCATAACCAGTGGGCAGTCACGACTTTCCGCTTTAGGCATAATCGCTTCGCGCCCAGCCGAATCAAGTGCATCTTCGTTGCGCACCAGCGATGCGAGATCGGCGATCATGACAACGCTGCCGTCACCGAGTACCGTTGCACCCGAAACGCCCTCAATGCGTGCGAACTGCGGGCCAAGGCTTTTTACAACAATTTCGCGGCTGCCAAGCAGTCGATCGACCTGGAATGCAACCAGCTTTTCACCTGCGCGAACCAGTAGCACCGGCAACGCACCGACCATGTCACTGCTGTACTGCGGCTCACTCCCGTTAATCAGGGAACCAAGGTAGCGAAAATCATAGCGCTGCCCCGCGTACATAAAGTCTATCGCTGCATCGCCATAGTACTCCTCAAGCTCATAAGGACTGACCCTTACGATACCCTCGATAGAATCGAGCGGTACAGCAAGCGTCTCGCCACCCGCACCAACCAGCAGTGCCCGGTTCATGGAAACCGTAAAAGGCAGACGGAAAACAAAGGTAGTGCCTACGCCTTGCTCGGAGACAAGCTCAACGGTTCCGCCAAGTTCATGTATCTCTTTTTGCACTACATCCATACCGACACCGCGGCCGGATATCTGCGTAACTTTGGACGCGGTACTGAAACCGGCTGACATAATGAACTGCTTGATCTCGTCGTCACCTAACTGATCATCTTCCTGCATAAGGCCCAGCGCAATTGCCTTCTTGCGCACGGCGGCTACATCAATGCCCTTACCGTCATCACTGAGCCTGAGTACGACATCGCTGCCCTCGCGGTGAATATCGAGGCGAATCGACCCGGTTTCCGGTTTGCCTGCTTTCGCTCGCGCACTGACGGATTCGATACCGTGGTCAATCGCGTTGCGAAGCACATGCTCAAGTGGTGCAACCATACGCTCTATAACATTGCGATCCAGCTCGCCATCTGAACTGCCAATATCAAATGTAACCGGTTTATCCAGCTCGCCGCTCACCTGGCGAATTGTGCGGCGCAGGCGCGGTACGATTGCACGCGACAGCGGCACAGTGCGAGTGCGCATCAACGATTCCTGCAATTCAGTATTGACGCGCGCCTGCTGCAAAAGCAGCGTCTCTATATCACGGGTTTTATCTTTCAGTGTGCTTTTAAGATCCTTCAGGTCAGAAGCCGATTCAACCAAAGACTTGGACAGCTGTTGTAGTTGAGAATAGCGGTCCATCTCCAGCGGATCGAAATCTTCCTGGCCCTCTATTTCAAGCTTCTCTTTGCGAAAGTTGATCTGCGCTTCGGTCTCGATTTCGAGTCGGCGCAGCTGCTCCTTCAACCGTTCTACGGTTGAGTCGATGTCGTCAATTGAACGTGCGAAGTCGTTGGTTTTTTCCTCGATCAAGGATCGCGAGATGCTGGTTTCGCCGGCCAGGTTTACAAGATGTTCGAGTAGGCTCGCCGCAACACGAACAACTTCCGAATTACGCTTGTCTTCTTCTTGCTCGTTTTGCTGCTTACCGGTTGCATCCGTTGGCTCCGCGCCCGGGTTGGTTATCGCCGCAAACTTGGCAATCAGGTCGGCGAGGAAGTTGCTGACCTTCTTGAAAAAGCTTGCATTGATTTTCACGTCCTCATTGCTGGCCGATTCGAGCAGCGATTCAAATTCGTGGCAAAGGTTGCCGACCTCTTCAAGGCCCGCCATACGGGCGCCACCCTTGATGGTATGCAGCGGGCGCAATAGGCTCTCGAGATAGGACATTTCGGTCTGGTCACTAAGCCACTTCAACACACTGGCTTCGACCTCTTCGATCAGGTCCTGCGACTCTTCCAGAAAAATTTCGACGATTTCAGCATCCATCGCATCGTCTGTATCAAGCTGTGCATCGCCGGCGATATTTTTATCTCCCTCGGCGATTTTTTTCAGCAGCGCTTCATCCTGCTCTACAAGTGCGCGCATTTCCGGTACGCTTGTCGAGACCTCGGGATTCTGACCAGCCGCAATACGATCAAGCATATTTTCGAGATCGAGGTGCGCCTGCGTTAATGCGCTATAGGCAGGATAGTGCAGTCCGATCGACGCGCTTGATCGATACAGCGCGAGCATCGCCTCCACCAGCGTCTGCACTGGTTCAAGATTTGACGCTGCATCCGCGATGGATCGCAATTCGGCGACCATGATGTCGAACTGTGACGGCACACCACTCTGAGCGCGCCAGGTTCTGAGGAATTGACGACCATCGAGTATCAGGCCACTCAATGCCAGCAGGTTGTGGTGATCTGTTCCTGCCTCTGCATGATCCGCAAGCGCACTGTTCATCGCTATATTAAAATCGTCGACGAGCTGTATGGTTGCATCGGCAGATGCGGGCTCGCCCTCGAGGAACGACTTCAACCAGGCTGCTGCGCGTGCAAATAGCGCCTCCTGGTTGCTGTTCGCGATATTATCGCGGCGCATTCTGCCGGCAAGCACTTCGGCTGGCGCCATCAGGTCAGCTATCGGTTGGACGCCCGCTATACGCGAGCCGCCCAGTAATGTGTGGCAGGCACGCTCAACCTCTTCACCAGGCACGATGCCGCTGTGCTGGGTGGCGTTCTCAAGATATTTTTCAATAAGCGCAAGTTGCAGGGCCGCTTCTTCGTAGAAAATTTCACGCAACGCTTCGCGCTCTGAGTCGACGGCGACCATAGCTGCAGCAAGCGATGCCTCTTCTTCTGCCTTCGCTTTGGCTTCTTGCTCTGCCTTCGCCTTGGCTGCTTCTTCTGCTTGCGCCTTGGCTGCTTCTTCTGCTTGCGCCTTGGCTTCTTCCTCTGCTTGCGCCTTGGCTGCTTCTGCTGCTTGCGCTTTTGCTGCTTCCTCTGCTTGCGCTTTGGCTTCTTCCTCTGCTTTCGCCTTGGCTGCTTCTGCTGCTTGCGCTTTGGCTTCCTGCTCTGCCTTCGCCTTGGCTGCTTCTTCTGCTTGCGCCTTGGCTTCTTCCTCTGCTTTCGCTTTGGCTTCTTCCTCTGCTTTCGCTTTGGCTTCTTCCTCTGCTTGCGCCTTGGCTTCTTCCTCTGCTTTCGCCATTGCTGCCGCTATTTCGACAGCCTGCATATTCGTGGCCTCGCGGTCAGGCGTTGTATCTGTAGCCGGGGCGTCGACTGTACCCAGTGAAGCGAGCAGGTCAAGCGACTCGCCCAGCGCAACTTCAGCCGACGCATCGTTAGATAGTATGTCGGCACGGCCGACCAGGCTTTCCAGCGCGGGCGGGTAAGGCAGCACACGCTGCTGGAAGTTGTCGACCACCACCGGCATGTAAGCCGTGGCTTCTTTAATGAATGCGATACGATGCGCATCAAGGCTAATGGATTTGTCGAGCACACGGTTGAGCATACTCTCGATCGCCCAGGCAGCCTCGCCAACATGTTCGGCGCCAGCCATGCGACCACTGCCCTTGAGCGTGTGGTAAGCGCGACGCACTTCGCCGATAGCCGCTTCACGACTGTCATCCGCAGCCAGCAGCGGGAGCTGCTCCTGCAGGGTTTCCAGCACTTCGGCTGCTTCTTCCAGGAATATCTCCGCGATGTCGTCATCTATCTCTGCATCAAGCGCCTGGACTTCCCATCCACCGGTATTGCTATCGCTTACTGTGCTTATAGCCGCGCTGCCTGTTGCCTTGTCTGCAATTAAGTCGAGCTGGCCCGCCTGCGCCTGAACCAGTTCAACACCAAGCAAGGCACACGCTCGATAAAGACCTGTGTCAACCACGTAGTGGCGACTCAAGCGACAGGATTCGACGGACCCCTGTACCATTGAAAGCGCTTTTGAAAGTTGCTCGCAAGATGCCTGCACGCCGTCGGTAGTACCTGCCTGTAATGGCGCTGCAATGGACTGGGTATAAAACTCCTGGATAGCTTCCAGCGTGGTGGCGATTAGCCCTGTCGCGATAAATCGCGTAACCGCCAGCAACTCCTCGATAGTTCTTGAAAAATCCTCCAGTGTTGACGCGAATCTGTTGTCGTCTTGTACGCTATTTCCGTTCGCCATTAATGACAGTGCAGTCGTTAATGTTGTGAGTCCGGCATTGACCTGCTCAAGTACAGTCAATTCGCCCTTGTCACGATAACTGCCGCTTCGCATTTTTTCTATCAGCGCTTCCAGTTCGAATACACCTTCAACAATTTTTTCTACTGAACTTGCCTCGAGCACGCCTGATTCGCTGATATTCTTGAAACCCTGCATGATCCAGTCGAGTACCGGGTACAGTTCATCCTGCCCCGCAAGCTTTGCGGTGTAATAAAGGCGGGCAACCATATTTTCGTGAGCTGCAAAGGCCTCTGCGCCATCACCGTTTTCTACACTTTCACGCAAGGCATTTTGCAGGCGCTCGATATCTTCGAATAATCCTGCCAGTACAAGGTCAATGGTTTCAACATCGGGTGTGCCCAAACGCAGCAGTACGCCGCTGGCCGACTTCTTGATCGCTCCCTGGATGCCATAGTGCGCAAACGTTGCACTGACTACTGACGCCTGGTTGCCAGTAGTCGAGCAGAAAAACAACAGTTCTTCAAGAGCCTCGCCTAACTGCTGAGCGTTGCCGGTTGAAGCACCTTCAAGCAAAGCTTTGACCGCACGACTCATCGCTGTAATTGTGCGCGAAATGCAGCGCTTCACACCAGCGCTGACGCGTTGACCATCTTCGCAAGCAGCGCGTAACAACAGTTTTATCGCGAGGCAGCAGTCTTTAATCAGTCCGCCGTCCTGAGAGACCCATTTTTCTGCAGAAAAGGTTTCGCAATACGCAAACGCGAGCTGGAGTTCCGTGCGGTGCAGATCGGGATTGGCATCGATCGCGGCGATGTGCTCACCCAGTGCATCCAGCCAGCTCGAAAGCGGTGCCCAATCATGCACTGTACTGGCTACGGGCGCCGGTAACGACCAGGCTGATGGCACAGTCAATGCAAAAAATTCTTCAGGCAAATCAAGCGGCTGGCCGGCAACTGCTCGCAATTCGCTTCGCACCGCCAGCAGCGCAGCGGGCTCTTCGCCCCCGAGCTTGCGCGTCAGGGCCAGGTAGTTAAACAACTGGTTAAATCCGCCTATGATTACCTGGTAACAGTCCCTGGGGTTATCGCAACTCCCGATTTGCAGGGCCTCAAGTAACGCTGAAATTTCAATTGCAATACCTGCCGCGGCAAGCATATCGACTTCGGCGAAAATATTGGCCGCAGCCTGCGTTGAGGCAACTGACGAGGCGAGTTTATCTGCGCTATTTGAGGCAGACGGGTCCGCAAGGTAGGCTTCGAAGGAACGACGGGCGATATTGATGCATTCGTCAAGGTCCGGCGATATCCACCGCAGCGAGAGGTTCTCTGAGGGCGCGTTCATATTGGCTAATCCTGACAACTATCGAGACTGGATTATTAAGCTGATTTACGAGCTTGTTCGCTGCTCGACGAA
>JBATGO010000172.1:0-5383 GCA_049665845.1 Pseudomonadales bacterium
CGCTGGTGATTTTCATTAACCAGATCCGTATGAAAAGCGGGGTCATGTTCGGCAATCCCGAAACAACCACTGGCGGCAATGCACTCAAGTTCTACTCCGCGGTGCGACTGGATATCCGTCGCATTGGTGCGGTAAAAGATGGCGACGAGGTGATCGGCAATGAAACCCGCGTCAAGGTGGTCAAGAACAAGGTGGCACCACCGTTCCGGCAAACCGAGTTCCAGATTCTTTACGGCAAGGGTATTTACCAGAAGGCCGAGATTATCGACCTCGGTGTCAAACAGGGGCTGATCGAAAAAGCCGGTGCCTGGTACAGTTACAAAACGGATCGCATCGGCCAGGGCAAGGCAAATGCGGCGCAGTTTCTCACCGATAACCCGAATATCTCCGATGAGATCGAGCAGCAAGTTCGCGACCAGCTGCTGATTCCGCAGTTGCACGAGAAAAAAGGTAGTACAGAGCCGGTTGGTGAACTCGAAGCTGTCGATTAACTCGTCGCCTTTGCCCATAATCGCCAAACTATTGATTTCCAGTTTTTGCTTAGCGGAACATGGCCCGGAAAACAGCAATGTTTGATGCAGACACGCAGCTGCCTGAGGTTAAACCCAACCCGGTTATAGCAGTCAGGCGTGCTGCAATGGATCTACTGGCGCGCAGGGAATACGCGCGGCTCGAATTGCGCAGGCGCCTGCAGGTCAAGTTTGCCGACTACGACATCATCGAACATGCGCTCGACAAGCTTGCGGGTGAGGGCCTGCTTAGCGACCAGCGCTTCGCCGAGTCCTACGCACGTCATCGCAGCAGTGCTGGTTTCGGGCCGAAGCGCATCATGCTTGAGCTCCGTGAAAAAGGCGTTCGGGATGAACTGGCAAGCGCAGCGGTCAGGGCGAATCACCCCGACTGGTACAAAAAAGCCCGGCTCGCGCGTGATAAAAAATTTGGCACCATGCTTCCTGCAGATATGAAGGGCCGGGCTGCCCAGGCGCGCTTCCTGCAATACCGTGGCTTCAGCGCAGACCATATAGCCGCGTTGGAGAATACTGCGGTGAACGCGATCTGATAAACTTCCGCATTTGACGATGTCGTTTTAGCTAGTGAGCGCGTTCCTTAACGCCATCATGGCATGCAAACGCGCCAGTTACGGAAGCGTGGTTTATGGATGCGATAACAGCACTGCATAGCCGGGTCTCGTACCCGAGCCTCGACGAGCCCGCGCCGCAAGGCGAGGATCGTGAAGCAATTTTCCAGGCCGCGCTGCGTGCGCCCGACCATGCAGCGATGCGCGGTTGGCGCTTTTACTGCGTAGAGGGCGAGCGACGCAAGGTATTGGGCAGGAAAATGCTCGCCGCTGCGTTGCGCAACGATCCCGAATTACCCGAAGCTGCGCAGCGCAAGCAATTGAACGCGCCGCTGCGTGGCCCGCTGTTGGTCATTGCCACCGTGCACGTGCGCGAGCATCCCAATGTACCCGAAATCGAGCAGTGGCTATCAACCGGAGCGGCGGTGAATAACATGCTGATTGCGGCGCATGCGCTGGGCTATGGCGCGATGTGGCGAACCGGCGCGCTCAGTTTTGATCGCAGCTTCATGACCGATATAGGCCTTGCGCCGGAGCAGCATATTGTGGGGTTTATTTACTTTGGCTCGGTCAGCGGCGCGGTGAAATCGCCACAGGTACATGCGACCGATGATTTTTTTGAAGACTGGCTTTAAGGCGTGGTTCGTAAATACGACAGTGGTGCTCAATGCGCCTGCAATATCCAGGGAATACCTATTTAAAAACAATAGGTTATAGAAGCATTAAAACCTATTTTTCAAGCTTTATTTGCCGGTGTATATACACCCGGTGGTACAGGTCTCCTTGACCTCCAGGCTAACCAGTTCAGGCAGTGCAGGCTTTAGCTTGTGCCAAATCCATTCGGCGAGGTTTTCGCTGGTGGGATTCTCCAGCCCGGGAATGTCGTTCAGGTAGTGGTGGTCCAGTTGCTCATGGATCGGGTCGAAGGCCGCTTTCAGGTCGGCGTAATCGATCAGCCAGCCCAGCGCTGGGTCGACGTCTCCTTCAATATCAATCCTTACCTTGAACGAGTGCCCGTGCAGCCGGCGGCACTTGTGACCTTCGGGTACCGCCGGCAGGCGGTGGGCTGCTTCAAACGTGAACTCTTTATACAGTCGAACCATGGTGAGTCGGTGCCTCGGGAAACGGGGGCGCAGTATAACCGTGTGAAGTCTTTTGTGGCTGCCCTTGTCGCTGCAACATGGCATTGGATGCCTGTTTTCACAGTCTTTTCGTCGGCCGATCGTGTAACCCAAGCGCCCTCGTAAACGTTTGACAACAAGGGCGTTTTCGGTAGAATGCGCTGCTCTCTGCGGGGGTGGTTAGCTCAGCTGGGAGAGCATCGCCCTTACAAGGCGAGGGTCACAGGTTCGATCCCTGTACCACCCACCAATAGTTTGTTTAGCACTTCATGGACCGGTAGTTCAGCTGGTTAGAATGCCGGCCTGTCACGCCGGAGGTCGCGGGTTCGAGTCCCGTCCGGTCCGCCATTTTTCCCCTGGTGTCAGCGGCTTGGTAGCTGGCGCCAGTTTCCTCATTTAGCCCGCTGCATCCTGCTGATCATATTACGCTGTGACTGCAAACCTGTTAACAGCCACATCATCACTTTGGCACTACCGCGTCGCGGAGCTGTCAACCATAGCGCTTACAATTCTTTTAATCCCGAATGTGTACTGAATGCACTCCATGACTATATTCCGGCGCTTGCTGCCGATTTTTTTGCTTGTTTTGCTACTTGCGGTCGCCGCACTGATTCTGCTCAATCCACCGAAGCAACCGGCGGACGCCGGCGATCGGCGCCTGCAAATGGCGGTAGAAACAATGACTGTGGTCAGTCAGCCCTACCAGGTGTTTATCGAAAGCTACGGCCGTATCGAACCGGTCACGCGCAGCCTGCTGGTTGCTCAGGTATCGGGGCAGATCACCAAAGTCGCAGAAAGCTTCAGCAATGGGGGAAGCTTCGGCGTTGGTGATGTCATATTGCGCATTGACGACGGTGATTACCGCGCCAACCTGAAAGTAGCGGAAGCCGCATTGCTGGATGCGAGCCGGGTGCTGGTCGAGGAACAGGCGCGCGGTGAACTCGCGTTGGCCGATTGGCGCCGTTCCGGGAAATCGGGCCAGCCCAGTGCACTGGTGCTTCGCGAACCACAGCTACTGGCCGCGCGTGCGGGTGTGCTGTCCGCAGAGGCGAGCCTCGAGCGCGCGAAGCTTGACCTCCAGCGCACCGTGGTGCGTGCGCCCTACAGCGGTTATGTACTGGCGCGCAACGTGGATCTCGGCCAGGTCGTCAGTGTGAATGAGCGGTTAGGCGAAATTTACGCTGCGAATGCGCTGGAGGTCAGGCTGCCCTTGCGTAATCGCGACCTCGCTTACATAGCGCTTCCCCGCGGCGACAGAACCCATGACCTAGCTGGCGGCAGTCGCGGTTTCGATTCGGCATCGGTGTGGCTGTACTCCAATCTTGCAGCTGAGCAGGTGTGGCGCGCTCGCCTGGTGCGCAGTGAAGCGGCTATTGATGCTGCATCGAGGCAGCTGCACGTGGTCGCAGAATATCCCGGCAACAGCGACCATAGCGATGCGATTGCCGTTACAGATAATGTCTCTATAAACAATGTCGCTTCAGACAACGTCGCTACAAACAAAGCAGCTTCAGGCATCGCTGTTACAGAGAGCGGCAGCGAACCGCCGTTACCGCCGCGGGTGGGCCAGTACGTGACGGCGCGCCTGCAAGGCAAGTTACTGAACGACGCGATCGTGATTCCACTGCAGAGTATCTACCAGGGCAGCTTTGTCTACGTGGTTGAAGACGGCCATGTCTTTCGCCGCCAGATAAGTATTGCCTGGCAAAACCAGAGTGATGCGCTGATCGGCAAGGGCCTGGAACGCGGCGAGCAGGTTGTCCTCACGCCTATGGGGCAAGTGGTTTCCGGAACACCGGTAAAAGTAGTACAGGACACGGCGCCGCGCGAAGACGCAGGCAGCAAGGAGCTGCTCGCGCCATGATTGCCTGGTTTGCCCGCAACAGTGTCGCCGCCAACCTGTTGATGTGGCTGATCATCATCGGCGGTGCAATCGCTTACTTTGAAGCATTGAGCGTCGAGCTGTTTCCTTCCAGCGAACCCGATACCGTGACGGTCAACGTTGTATTGCGTGGCGCTACACCGGAGGATATTGAACTCGGTGTGGCGGTGCGCATAGAGGAAGCGTTGCACGACCTCGAGGGCATCAAGAAGCTCACCAGTAATTCTCGCGAGGGCATTACCAATACCATCGTCGAGATCGATCGCGGCTACGATCCGAGATCGCTGTTAGCCGACATCAAGTCGCGGGTAGATGCAATCAACACCTTTCCTGTGGATGCGGAAAAGCCTGTAATCAGCCTGCAGCAATTCGATTTTCCCGTTATAGACGTGGTGATTTCCGGCGTTGCCGGCGCCGACGAAATACAGTATTTCGCCGAGCGCACGCGCGAGGACCTGCTGCGTATTGAAGGTATTACCCAGGCGGAGCTGAGGTATGCGCGCAATTATGAAATCAATATTGAAGTGGCGCAGGATGTGCTGCGCAACTATGGCCTGACGCTGGAGTCGGTAGCCCGTTCGATCCAGGAAGCATCGCTCGATGTCTCCGCGGGCAACCTGCGCACGGTCGGTGGTGACATCCTGATTCGCTCCAAGGGCCAGGCCTACCGGCGCGATGATTTCGCCTCGATACCGGTTGGCAGCAACCGGGACGGCGCGGTGATTACGCTCGGTGAAATTGCCCACATCAGGGATGGCTTCAGCGAAGACGGGCTGGTCAGTAATTTCGACGGCGAGCCCAGCGCCATCATCGGTGTGTCACGCGTTGGCACCCAGAGCGCGATCCAGGTAGCCGACAGCGCCAAGCAATATATCCTGGACGAGCAGCCCAATCTGCCGCAGGGCGTGTCGCTGACCTACTGGGATGACGACTCCGCCTATCTCAAAAATCGTATATCGACACTGGTGCGCAACATGGCGCAAGGTGGCGTGCTGGTTATCATCCTGTTGGCGATTTTCCTGCGGCCTGCGGTTGCCTTCTGGGTAGTGGTAGGCATTCCCATCAGTTTTCTTGGCAGTTTTATGTTGCTCAGCGCCGCCGGCGTGACGATTAACATGATGAGTGTTTTTGGTTACATCATGGTTTTAGGGCTGGTCGTCGATGATGCCATTGTCACCGGAGAGAGTATTTACGCGAGATCGCAGGCAGGGGCTAGCGGCGTGGACGCGGCAATAGAGGGCGCAGAGCGCGTCGCCATACCCGTGACCTTTGGCGTGCTCACAACGATGGCAGCATTTACAC
>JBATGO010000173.1:0-4013 GCA_049665845.1 Pseudomonadales bacterium
CGAGACCCAGGCCGCCGACAGCGATGGTGACGGCGCACCTGACTACATGGAATCTTCAATCATCGATACTGATGAAGATACTTTCGCGGATCAAAACGATCCGGAGAACGACAATGCCTGTGTGCCAGAGGCCATATTCTGCGCAACCAATATACCTGTAATGCGCTGGCCCCACGCGTTGCTGCTGGGAGCGGGACTACTGCTTATATCCTGGAGTGCGCGGCGTCGCAGGCGAATAATCTAGTTACTCGCCTGCACCTGCACAATGCGGAACGCGCGATCATTCGCCGGACCGCAACCGGCGCCACTGCGCAAAGTGAAATAATTTTCTGCCAATCCATCATTATCAGCATCAACCGCAACAACCCCGCAACTTACGTCAACTGTACAGTTCGCCAACGCTGCCGGTGCGGGGCTCCAGTTGGTAATAAGTGCAGCAAACGATGCGGGCGGGTTACTCATGTCACCCGTACACGCTGCGGGATTAACTTCCAGCACCGTATGCAGCCCACGCTCTGCCCCACTTTCTGCCGCCATTAGCGCGCGCATGGACAGTACTTCTCGCGCAACCGACTGTTGGCCCTGGTTCAGTATCGAGACCATGGCGGTACCGAGTATCGCGACCATCACCAGCACAAAAATTGCAGCGGGTATCGAAAAGCCTCTCTGATGCCAGGAAATGCCAGCGTGAATGCAAGCGAGCCCTCTCACTACTGCAAAACCTCACGTCGATAGATCACACGGTCGTTGCCTCTGAACGAACCGAATGTTGCAGTATTAACCGGGCTGGAATCCGCAGTAGCGCTATTGCCATCCCAATCAAAACGTAAATATGCAGGCACGGTAAATTCGATATCGACACTGCCATCGTTGCCATCCCCCGGCGCGCTGAGTGTGACTGAACCACGACCTGCGGCGTAGCTCGTGCCGGATATGGAAACCGGGTCGGTGTCACCTGCATCGAGATTCAGGGTATAGCTTCCGGGTACTTTTGAAAAATCTCCCAACGCGAACAGGGTGCAGCTGTCCACAATGTTAGGCACAAAACCACCCGATGGCGGGAGCACAGATGAATAGTACTCTGCAATAAAAGGTATAGTGAGTTCGCGAGTCTCAGGGCCAAAAGCGTTTTCCAGGAATGCACGGCCATAGCGCTGCCGCGTCGCACCTACCGACGTATAGTCATTGCCACCACCATCGACATCCAGGTCAAGCGGCGCATTCGTCACGTTATCAGCATCGCTTACTAGCGCGCCGATTGTCGTTATATGTTCACCATCGGGTGTCGCCGCCCGCGAGAGTGAAAACCGGGTACTCAATTCGCCAATACCAAAACCCAGTCCGCCTGCAGGCCCCCAAATAAACGAAGTCGCCGCATTAAACGTCGCGGCATCCGGCTGTACACGAGCGCTCAGGTTGATCGCGCTTGTACTCGCATAACCCCCGTACCCCAACGAGCCCTGCGCCGAATCAAGTTTGATAAAACTGCCCCGGTAATTCTGCGTCGTGCCGCCTGCCGCATTTTGAGCAGTAAGATTGTAGGTAACAGCCAGCACTTCGCCCATATAGCTGAAACTACCGGCCGCGCAGGCTTCGTTAAGCACCGCTGCGCTAATATCGAAACTGGCGGGAACAAATCGACCGACATTATCCAGCGCGCCATTTACATTGGAGCCGCTGGCCAGGTAATTACTGTCTGCCAGCTGGGCATTCAACTGCACTATACCAACCTCGCTCCAGCTCACATCGTTGCGCAGCGCCTGCCCAAAGGAAAAGCCACTGAACAACGTACCGGACAAGGCGCCTGCAAGCCCGCCCGCCGGCGCGACAAGGCTGGAGGATAATACCGCCTGCTCGGGCGTATTTTCCGTGCCAAAACTTTGCGTCGCGGGATTATTAGAAAGGTTTGCAGCGACGTCCGGTTGACCGTCATTATTCGCATCATCAGCGGCCTGCCATTGCACCGCCGTTAATTCAACAGTAAATGTTCCACCGGCAGTAGAAAATACAGAACCAGACGCATTCGACGCATACGATGCACCAGCCGTGCCGTTGGTCGCGCGATCTTCCACTCCGCCAATTTCAATATCAATGTCGAACGCAAACGGACGCACGGTGAGCAAGCTACTGCTGCCCAGCACGTCAACGTTATTTGCAAACAACCGGGAATCATCCATAACATTGATGCTGAATTGGCCAACGTCACTGGATGCGAGATCAAAAAAAGCGATGCCTCCGCTGCTAAAATCCAAAACGATATTTGTAGCGGCAGGCTGTAATTCGGTAAGTATGGTGGCACCAATCGCCGGATCAGCAGCGGAACCAAGTTGCGCACTACGGGTGATCCATGCTTTTATATTTTGCGCCGCATTGTTATAGCCGCTCACGACCGCACAATTTGCCGGCACCTGGCTTGTGTCGCGCCTGTAGAACTCAACACGATATCGATGCGGCCTGCCCGCCACCGCAAGATTTTCACCCCCGGCACCCTCTACAAGACTGTCAACATCGGATACGACGAATGCGTTGTCGCTAAATGTAACCGAACCCGAAGTTTCACTGAGCGGAATTGCACTGTCTTCAACTGTGATTGAAAGGATTTCGGCGCGGAAATTTTCCAGCTGGAACGTCGCCTCCCCGGCATCGGTTGCAGTAAAGGTATAGCTCGCCGACCCGCCGTCGTCGCTATTGAGTGCGGTAGCGCCGTTGTACCAGTTCCCGTGGCTGGTAGATGTCAGCAGATCGATCGTGCCCGTATAGCCTGCAATCGGTGTGCTGCAGGCTGTGTCCGGACATACGCGAACAGTGACATTCTGCCGAACGCAGGTAGACGCCGTCGACGCAACAACGATTTGCAATGCGCTGGGTGAAGGAGTATTACTCTCACTGAGAAATACGCCTCGAACATCTTCGTTCCCGCTAAAAAGCGATTCATCAAAATAGATCGTGGCCAGCCCGGTTGTCAGATCGTATTCAATGACATCACCATTGTCGACGTCAGGCAAGCCCCCGATCGAGACGTTGTTGTTAGAGAAAGTCATCAGCAGGTTGCCGCTATCCATTGCATGTACACCTGTAAGATCAGCTATACCGGAAGAGACTGTGCTCCCATCGAAATACATGGTTGCAATGCCGGAAGCAGGGTCGTAGCGGACAACGTCTTCGTCATTAAAGTTCAGCGATCCTATGCTGGCTCCTCCGGTGGTTGACAGCAGATAGCTGCCATCATCGAGGACCGAAAATGCGTCCAGCGCTTCTTCCTGGGCGAACACCGCATCACCATTAAAAAACAGGCTGGTAGTGCCGCTGGCAGGATTGTATTCGACGATATCCTCGTTTTCGTAGGACAGGCCATTCGCCGTATTGTCATCCTGCGTAGTGAACAGATAGTTGCCGTTATTCAGAATATGAATGGCTTCTATATCTGAATCAAATGCCAGCACAGAACTGCCATCGAAAATTCTTGTGGCGGCGTCGGTCGCTGCATCGTATTCAACGAAATCCTCGTCTCCAAATGCAAGACCACCCAGCGTTGCGTCGGTGTCGGTTGCCAGTACAAGTAATTCATCGGATGGCGTTGGTGGGGGCTGGGGCTCCCAAAAAAGGTCTACCGCATCTGACACGGAAACACTGTTGAAAGAAAACTGGTTGAAATCAGTGTCCGATTCTTCGATACCGATGGTCGCACTGGCACCGTCGGCATCATCGTTACCGTAACGAAACAGAATCTCACCGCTCTCGTAAAACACAGCCTGCACGCTGTAGGCAGAACCAGCGTTACCGAAACGAGGCACCGCCAGCCAGGTGACAACGAAACGGCGATCGGGAGCAGTTCCCAGCGTATCGTAGCTCACTGCTCCGCCTGATGCGGGGTTCAGGTCATCCCAGTAGGGCATAATCATACGATCAGCGAGACCATAGGGAAGTGCCGCGTTGGCATAACGCTGCTGTACAGCCTGGTCTGCACCGAAGTGCAGCATTCCGTTACTGACTATCCGGACGCTGGTATAGGT
>JBATGO010000174.1:0-4101 GCA_049665845.1 Pseudomonadales bacterium
TAACAGTATTGAAGGGTTCTTTTCTAATTCATTGATTCTGCCGCATATTTCAATATCCCATGCTGCCGCTAAGTCTTTGTCCGCTGGACCATCCAGACTGGCAACCAAATCCAATGCAAATGCTGCACGCTCTTGTTCTGAAAGAGAAAGCACAGCATTCTTCAAGTTTTCAATCTCGGCGCTGCGCATATCTAGCTCCACAAGCAATAGGAATAGATTAATAATGCAACAAAAGAAAACCCATAACAAGCGGCCGCACCGGCGCGCCTTTGGCGCTGGACAGTCTTTGCGTGCCTCGCTTGCGCCTGGCTTCGCCATTCAATTTGATGATGGCATCTCCGAAAATGAGGAAAGGTTCATACTGCTTGGTATGAGTCATCTTTCCCATAATCTTGTTGGTGCGCATTGTGAGCGAGGGGAAGGCAAGGAAGCACTGAGAATCATTTCAGCTAGAAAGGCAACTAAAACTGAGAAGCAGTATTATCGAGGTGACCAGTCATGAAAAAAGAATATGACTTTTCGAAAATGAAATCGCGTAAAAATCCCTATGCATCCAAATTGAAAAAATCGGCCACAATCCGTTTGAGTGTGGATGTTATTGAATATTTCAAAGGTATGGCAGAGGAGCCCGGCGTGCCATACCAAAGCCTTATAAATCTCTATCTCCGGAATTTTGCCAACCAGCATAGGAAGGTTGATATTCAGTGGCAGCCTTAACAAGTAGCTTCACCGGACTCGCTAAAGCTCGCTCGGTGATTTAGGCGTTAAGTGCCACCAGTTGCAAATTTCGAAGTGATATTATAGTATCACATTATGAAAATTGAATTGGTTACAACGCTTAAGCGCCAAGCGACGAAGATTCTCTCTGATTTGCACAAAACTAAAGAGCCAGTCTTAATTACCGAGCATGGTAAACCCTCAGCGTATCTCGTAGACGTTGAGGATTATGAGAACATGCAAGACAGGATGAAAATCCTGGAAGGCATTGCCAGAGGGGAGTCTGCGATACAGGATGGCCGCTCTTTCAGCAACACTCAAGCCAAAGAAAAAATGAAAAAATGGCTCAAATAGTTTGGGCAGAGCCTGCGCTACTTGATCTAGAAGGAATCGCTGAGTACATCGCGCTTGATAAACCAACTGCGGCTAAAAAATATATCCAAGATGTTTTCAACAAAGTTGATCGCTTAAAACAATTTCCCAATTCTGGCCGTAAACCAAATGAGCTGCCTCGGGGTACACGCTACCGGGAAATAATCGTTGGACCATCCCGTATCTTTTATCGCCTGGATGGTACCCGAATAAACATACTCTATGTAATGCGCAGTGAGCGACTGTTGCGCAACTATATCCTCAGTGAGCGTGATGAAATCAGCACTTAACAAGCGGCCGCACCGTCGCGCCTGCTGCGCTGGACACTCTTTGCGTGCCTCGCTTACGCCTGGCTTCGCCAGTTTGGCGCAAGCTTCGCCACACAAATCCTGCTGGTGGGCCGGGCGCTAAATGTCTGTAGACGCCACAGCGTCATGACGCTATAATGTCGTAACGCTTTGGAGGTGAATCATGAGTGACTTGTCTAAACGCTCGACCGTGTATTTTGAGCCAAAAATCCATCAGGCTCTCAAAATGAGAGCTGCATCTGCTCAAATCTCGATATCAGAATTAATAGATGAGGCTGTCCGCTTACTTATGCGGGAAGACCATGAAGATTTGACGGCACACAAGGAGCGGGAGAAAGAAAAAGAAATCAGCTATGAGATTCTTCTCAATGATTTGAAGAAGCATGGCAAAATATAAGCTGGTTTTTAAGAAATCCGTTTCCAAAGACCTGCGCAACATACCAACGGCCGATGTTAAGCGGATACTAAAAAAAATCGAGGGCTTATCCAAGAACCCTAGAGCTCAAGCATGCGTGAAGCTTTCTGGGCATGAGCTCTATCGTGTCCGCCAAGGCCTTTACAGGATCGTTTACGAAATCAGAGATTCGGAACTGGTCATCAGCGTAATAAAAGTTAGCCATCGGTCTGATGTCCATAAAGGCATTTAACAAGCGAGCGCACCATCGCGCCTGTGGCGCTGGACAGTCTTTGCGTGCCTCGCTGGCGCCTGGCGTCGCCATGGTGTCGCAAGCTTTGCCACACAAAGGATACCGTTGGGCCGGGCGTTACGCGCCTTGACCAGTGTTGCGCAACGCGCTACACTTAGGCGATGATCAAGTCGTTCAAGCATAAAGGGTTAGAGCAATTCTTCGCGTCTGGCACGACAAAAGGAATTCAGGCAAAGCACGCAAAACGTCTTCGGATGCAACTTTTTGCTTTAGATACAGCACTTTACATTGAAGATCTTGATATCCCCGGTTACCGGATGCACCCGCTAAAGGGGAGTCGGAAGGCTATTTGGGCCATCTCGGTGAGCGGGAATTGGCGCATCACTTTTGAGTTTACAGATGGCAATGTGTACATCGTGAACTACGAGGATTATCACTGATGGCTATGCACAATCCACCCCATCCAGGGGAATTCATTGAGGCTACCTATATGGAGCCCCACGACCTAAGTTGCCGCTTCCTTGCTGCTCAACTGGATGTCGCTGCTTCAACACTCAACAGGATTCTCAAAGGGCAAAGCGGCATCAGTCCAGAAATGGCCTTACGGCTTTCAAAAGCTCTTGGGCGTAGTCCTGAGAGTTGGCTGGCTATGCAGGACTCATATGATCTTTGGCATGCCAAGAAGCGGGTAAAGCTTGGAAGCGTTAGCAAAATTAAAATTAATGCCGCGTAACAAGCGGCCGCACCGTCGCGCCTTTGGTGCTGGACAGTCTCTGCATGGCTTGCTTGCGCCAGGTTTCGCCATGTTGGCGCAAGCATCACCACACAAAGCCTGCCGGCGGGCCGGGCGTTAAATTTAAGATCTACAAAACTGAGGAATTTTAAATGAAGAAGGCATATGTGATCGTTTTTACTTCAATATTCGTTTTATCACCCGTATTTGCAGAGAAGCCAGAGTGGGCGGGTAAAGGCAAGCCCACAATGGAGAAGAAGGAGGCACACCAAGCTGCTATGGAAGCCAAGGAAGAAAGCGATAATTTAGAAGAAGAGAGAAAAAAAATTAGTAAGCAAAAACAAGAAAAATTAAAAGGCCTTGAAAAACAAAAAGAAAAGAAGTCTGAACAAGTTCAAAAAGAAATGGAAAAAGGTTCAGAAAAAGGTCAGGAGGCTCGTGAGAGTAGAAAGAAATGGTGGAAGTTTTGGGGGGAATGAAATTTAACAAGGTTAAGCAGCATCAGTCGCTGCGCTCCCTGGACGTCCTCGTTGCTTCTCGTTTTGCACATGGCTGTGCCATTATCGCGCAAACGGATCACTAACAAGGCTGCCGCTGCTAACAGCATTGTGTGTCAATCGCAGTAAATTCGTAGATATGGACTGGAAAGTATTTTTAACAATATTCGGTGCGGTATTTATCGCAGAACTCGGTGATAAAACCCAGTTAGCAACAATGTTATTCGCTACAGATAAAGAGGTAAGCAAATACACGGTATTTTTCGCAGCCTCAGCAGCACTAATAGTGGCTTCTGCTCTAAGTGTGCTTGCGGGTACTTTATTATCAGAATATATCAATGAAAAGTATCTTCACTATATAGCAGGTATCGGGTTTATCTGCATTGGAGTTTTTACTTTATATAATGCGTAAAACACATAACAAGTTGCTTAACTCGGATTTGGTAAAGTTGCCTCCTTTTTCGCTTACGCAAAAAAGCCGCCAACTCAGCCAAACCGGTAAGCAAGGCGTTATGTATAACTGAAAATGATCAACCGAGGTTCAGTAATAGTTCGTCCGAAGAAGCCGTATATAGATTGGGCAGCGGAGCTGGAAGATTCTCCAATTCTGCCAGAGTATGAAGGAGAGAAGACGGTATATCTCATTCCAGAATACGATGATGATGAGCATGCAATGCAGATACTTTCGGAAGGATTTGATCTTATATTTGAAAGTGAGCTTTACGGTTGGCACACAGATGAGGTTGCTTGGCCCAAAAACAGAACATTCGCAATGTTTAAAGAATGGTTTCACATCGAGTTTAATTCGGTTGTGAGTGACCTATGTC
>JBATGO010000175.1:0-1560 GCA_049665845.1 Pseudomonadales bacterium
TGCTCACTCTGACACAGCTACTGCAAAAGCTCCGCAGCTATGCAGAGCATAGCGGCGGACCCGGTGTCACACCCGGCTGGCACGACTGGACGTACAGTTGGCGACCAGGGTTACTCGGGCGAATGACTATATGGCCCTACAACATCAATCGCCACCGCGAGCATCACCAGCAACCCAATTTGCCTTGGCATCAGCTGCCGGCCATCGCAGCTGATCGCGATTGTCTCGCAGGTCCTACGCTTTGGAGAATTCTCGCGGCACACGGGAATCACCCGGTAGACCACTGAGCGATGACTGATAAGCCTGGAGGTAGTGGCAGGCAGGCCCTGTCTGAAATCGTCATAGAGGGCGTCGCCAGCACCGGGCGTCTCATTACCAGTGCAGCATGAATTATGGTAGTTGTATTTGGCGCATTCGCGTTTGGTAAAGTCTTGCCAACGCAGATTTTAGGAACTGCGCTTGCGGTGGTTGTTGCTATCGATGCGCTTTTGATTCGAATCGCTCTTGGTCCTGCCACCATCCGGCTCGCCGGGCGCCGGAACTGGTGGCCGGGAAACTGAGATGAACTTTATGGACACTATCGCTATTGCAGAAAAGGGAGCGCTTGTCGTATTTGTCGTGTTGTTCGCTGTGTGGGAAATCTATCGCCCAGCCCGCCCAAAGCGCACAACGCTGCGTGCGTTCGACCTTGTCGCGGTATTAAACGTAGGCATGTTTTCGCTCGTCTGCAAGTGGGCATTGACGCCTTCCGAGGAATACGCGGCAGCCCCTCTGGGTGGGCTGTCACTTCCATCCAAGATCATTGCCGCGCTCATCGTCATTGACTTTACGCTCTACTGGATCCACAGGGGGATGCACAGTTCCCTACTCTGGAATACGCACCGTTTCCATCATTCAATCAAGGAAGTCAATTGGCTTAAGGGCATATACGCAAGCGGTACACATATCAGCATGTACGTTGCCCCACAGATACTCCTCGGCATCTACGTTTTCGGATTCACGCGATTGGAGATGGCTCTTGCGTTTGTCATCGGATACTTCGTTCAGTTGTGGCAGCACGCCAACGTAAGCCTAAATATTGGCGTGTTGAAGTATCTTTTCGTGACTCCACAATATCACCGGCGTCACCATGCTTTAGGCAAAGACATGCGCGACAGAAACTTTGGCGCGATACTGTCCGTCTGGGACGTCCTGTTTGGGACCTATGTCGAACCGAGTCACGAGAACTACAAATTCGGCGTTGCGGAGGAAGTTCCAGTTGTGCGCGGCCTCCTCGGCGTATGAGCCAATCTCAGAGGGACGATAATCTATCGACCAGCCACCAAATGTTGGGTCATGGGGACCGCGCGGAACGCGCCGACAACCGGGTTACTAACTAGATTCTCATCTTGCTTCACGCAAAGACTTCAGCATTCGTTCGCGTGAGAATTGCGCGGCTCCGATCGATCCAATATCTGCATAAGATTTTTATGCGCATACAAAAACTGCCTAACTTTCAGGCAATAGTTACTAATGCCGAGCGGCTGCTTTCTGGGCGAGAGCAGACAATTGGTGACTCCA
>JBATGO010000176.1:0-2657 GCA_049665845.1 Pseudomonadales bacterium
GCATGGCAGCGCAGCGCGGGCTCGCGGCTGCACCGCACCCCGATGACGAAAATTTCTACCGCGGCAAATTGCAGGCGCTGAAATATTTCTACCGCTTTGAGCTGCCCAAAATCCATGCCTGGTCCGATCTGCTGTGCGCGCTGGACGACACAACCCTGCAGACTGAAGCAGCCTGGTTCTGAGTTACAGCCTGCTTGCGCATATAATTCGCGCCTGCCCCTGATACACTTTTTGCGCAAGGGTAACGGCGATGCTGTTACTTTGCAGTGAGTAAAAACAGGGAAGAAAGCGAAAACAGAAGAAAGAAAAAAGAAATTTGAAAACAGAGACATGAAAAGCGACATGAAAACTATCAAGCGGGAAGATATCGGCAACTACAGCGATTTTGCGCTGGAGCCCAGCGAATGGCATACGATCACGCAGGAGCAGGTCAACCAGTTTGCCGACTGCACGCTGGATCACCAGTACATTCACATCGACCCTGAGCGGGCTGCGCAAACGCCATTTGGCGGCACCATAGCGCACGGTTTCCTGTCACTTTCGATGCTTGCACATTTCGGTGAGCAGTTCGGCGTGCCGATGGAAGGCGCGTATATGGGCGTGAACTATGGTTTCGACTCGGTGCGCTTTATTGCACCGGTGCGGGTGGGGAAGCGGATACGGGCGCTGGCGAAAATCATCGACATCACTGAGAAACGCCCGGGGCAGTTCATGAATAAGATGGAAGTCACGGTTGAAATAGAAGGTGAGGAGAAGCCGGCCCTCAAGGCGGTTTGGTTGACCATGCAAATGGTCAAATAATTCGGCATATTTTTTCTAAACCACAAACGCTTCGCGAAGCAGGAAAAGAGATATGCAAGTCAGGTTTGATGATCAGGTGGCAATCGTTACGGGTGCCGGTAACGGTCTGGGTAAATCGCATGCGCTGGAGCTGGCACGCCGCGGTGCGAAGGTTGTGGTCAACGACCTGGGCGTGGCGCGCGACGGCGCCGGCGGCTCCTCCAATGCGGCGCAGGCAGTGCTCGAAGAAATCGCTGCTTTTGGCGGCGAGGTCATCGCCCACGGCGCTAATGTTGCAAAATTTGACGAAGTGGAGGACATGGTGGCGCAGGCCATCGACAAGTGGGGTCGCGTCGACATCCTGGTCAATAACGCTGGCATACTGCGCGACAAGAGTTTTTCCAAAATGTCGCTGGAAGATTTTCGCCTTATCATGGATGTGCACCTGATGGGCTCGGTGCACTGCAGCAAGGCAGTGTGGGAAATCATGAAGGCGCAAAATTATGGTCGCATCGTGATGACCACGTCTTCGTCCGGGCTGTACGGCAATTTTGGCCAGAGCAATTATGGTGCTGCCAAGTTAGCCGTGGTTGGCCTCATGAATACACTGGTGCAGGAAGGCGCGAAATACGATATCCGCGTCAACGCGCTTGCGCCCACTGCAGGCACGCGCATGACCGAGGACCTGGTACCAAAGGATATCCTCGCTATGCTCACGCCAGAATCGGTTACCGCGGGGGCGCTGCTGCTGTTTCACAAGGACGCACCCAACCGCGCCATTCTCAGCGCTGGCGGCGGCGGTTTTGCGCTGGCGCAGATTTTTGAAACCGACGGTGTTTACCTGCCGGCAGACAAGCAAACGCCAGAGCATGTGCTTGAAGCCTGGGAGCAAATAGTCGATACGCGCAATCAACAGGCATTGAGTGCGGGCAGCCAGCAGACCGAAAAATTTGTTAAAAAAGCAATGGCGCAGCTGGCACAGAAAAGCTGAGCCCGCCTGAACCTATTTTAAAAAACGAATTAACCGTCATTCACGACCGGAGTCAGCGATGGATTTCGAATACAGCGAAAAAGTACAGGGCCTGCGCGCGAAGCTGCTCGCGTTTATGGATAAACATGTTTATCCGAATGAGCAGCTCTTCGAGCAGCAGGTGAATGAAGGCAATCCGTGGGAGCCGCCGGCAATTCTTGAAGAATTGAAAGTCAAGGCACGTGCAGCGGGTTTGTGGAACCTGTTCCTGCCCAAATCCTACGGTGATCTGGGCGCGGGTCTCACCAACCTTGAGTACGCACCGTTAGCCGAGATCATGGGCCGGGTTGGCTGGGCTTCCGAAGTGTTTAATTGCAGCGCACCGGATACCGGCAATATGGAAGTGCTGGCGAAATACGGTACGCCCGAGCAGCAGGCGCAGTGGTTGAAGCCACTGCTGGATGGAGAGATTCGCTCGGCGTTCTGCATGACCGAACCGGACCAGGCCTGTTCAGACGCAACCAACGTACAGATGTCAATAAAACGCGAAGGCGATGATTACGTGATTAACGGCCGCAAATGGTGGAGCAGCGGCGCGATGAACCAGGCCTGCAAGATTCTTATCGTGATGGGCAAAACCGGCAGCGACGACAGCGACCGCTACACCCAGCAGTCGATGATCCTGGTGCCGATCGACACTGCCGGCGTGCGCGTCGAACGCGAGCTCACCGTATTCGGCTACAACGATGCACCTGAAGGTCATGCGGAAGTCAGCTTCAGCAATGTGCGCGTGCCGGCCAGCAACATGCTGCTCGGCGAAGGGCGCGGTTTTGAAATCGCGCAGGGCAGGCTCGGGCCGGGTCGCATTCACCACTGCATGCGTTGCATCGGCGTCGCGACACGTTCA
>JBATGO010000177.1:0-3861 GCA_049665845.1 Pseudomonadales bacterium
ATGCACTTCTCCCCACGGGCGACACTATACGTAGGGCCGCGTTGCCGCGCAAGTGCGCGACATCACGTTTTTTGCAAATAAATCAGCAACTTAGCGCGCCATATCGAGATGAAACAATGCACTTTTCTGCCATGAATACAGCCGGCTAAACTCGCTAGTTAAAGTAACTTATCAAGAAAATGATGTTTTTATACTATTAACTGATTAAAAATTAACTTTTTATAGCTCATCATGTTGGTGGATGGATCGATGAAGCCCAAAACGAGCGCTAATAAGCCTCCTGTCCAGCGCGTCGGCGCCAGCACCGGGCCCGGCGCAGCCCTGCTGCAGCGCCTCGTTGCCGGGAAAGGGTCGAAGCCGGCTCGCATAGCCTTGCTGGAAATGACGGACGAATTGCGGCTCGGCGATTGCGCCACTGGATTGCGGGGAAGCGGGATTGAATACGCGTCGGGAGAACCGTCGGCACTGCGCGACCAGTTAAGCGGGCGTTATGAACACTGTATTTGTTCGATCAATGCAGCACAGTTCGATGCGCGCGAATCACGGGAATTACTGGCAGTGATTAAAAACCTGTACTGCGCGAAAATTGATTTGCTAATGTGCGACAGGGATAAAAAACAACTCGATACCGATGTAGAAAAAGCGCTGTTCAGTATCGCTTTCAAACACGTTGAAACACATGTGCTGGGGCAGTTGACTGTGTTCTGGTATCGCTATGAACTGGAACATTACAACCACAAGAGAAACTGGAACAGTCCAGAAAACTGGGCCAATCCCGAGAATTTTTTTCGCTATCGCTGGTAACGCCGTAACGGAGTTTGCGAGCCCAAAGTGTATTTGCCTCAGGCACCGATAGCGAATTGGCACTCGTCAAAATCATTCGCAAATGGATTGCCATCGATGCAGATATCACGGAGCTGCAACAACTTTTCCAGGTATTGGGACCTGCTTAGTCCACAATCCCGCTCCATGTCCAGCGCCATTAGCTCCACCACATTTTGTTCGGCTAACGGACCCGAAAAAAACCGGATCAACAGCTCGACCACTTCCATGTCAAAGTCACGACTGGCCTGGAACCAGTACAAGTACTGCCTCAGCGCCGATGATGCGTTTTTACTACCGCAATAGGCGAGCGCAGCATCTACACGAAAACAGCGCTCCGGATCTGGCTGTGAAATGGGAACCAATCGCCATACCATCTCAATGTGCTGGCGCAAAAACTTCGGGTAGTCGCGCCTGGCCGCCGAAATCAGCGGGGGCTGTAACGTTGTTGGATTATTTGCACTGTTAAGCAGTGATGTGCCTTGCATTGAATTCGATACACCTTCTTGGTGGAGAACAGCATTCGTTAAAGCACGGTTACAGGGCCCTCCCCCCAATGTGAAAACCTGCACAGGGAAGTTGAGAAGCGCTACCGTAAATGAAACAGATGCAGGTACTGGAGCCGGAAATTTCTGCAGCGAGCGGCGATAGCCTGGATCGCTGGCGGCGCATATTAAACCCTTGAGTTAACTGTGGAAACCCCCCTTCGCCACATGAGTGCAGTCGCTTTCAAAAACGCCCGATTGGCGATTTTGCAGACAGATCGGCATCCCAATGCATGCAACACGCTTTACAGGCCGAAAGGTGACTGAACCGGGAATACGGATAGCATCTATACTTGACCATCACAGCGACCAATCATTTCACTGCGGTTTTCATGAACCAAAAAACACAAGTTCAAAATAGGGAAATTCTCTCCGGAACGCGTGCCATCATGGTGGGCTTTTGCGAAGCCCAATGCGCAAATTTTCTCACTGAGGCCTGTGATTCACTGTTTACACAGTCGGAGCGCGCCAAAGCCGACAACGAGGGAAGGCAGCTATTTGAAGCGCGCCAGGCTTTGGAACAGAGTGGAGACCAGATCAAGCGGCTGCTGGACAGCGGGTTAAAGAATAGTTTCAAAGCCTGCTTCCCGACCCGCACCACTGACTCATCCGAACCCGCAGAAAAGAACAGTTTCGAAGACCTTGGCCTGGTAGATGAAGCCAAAATGGAAATCACGGTCACGGTAAACAGCATGGCGCACCGCGTGGAAAGCGAGCACGCTGACCAGCTTTACGCACTCGCGCAGCGTATGGCACTGCTCAATCGGGGTATCAAGCTGGACGAAAATCTAACGCCTTATTCTCCGCACACATATTGCGCCGCGTACCTCAAATTCGTCGATAGCGACAATTACGAGCAAGCAGTGAAGATTGTCCTGCTGAAAATTTTTGAACGCTTCTTCCTTAGAAAGCTCGGGTCACTGTACGAAGAACTCAACCAGTACCTCGTTTCTGCCAACGTCCTGCCCAACCTGAAGCATAAAGCCAACATCCTGGTGAAACCACGACGGCGACAAACCGATGCCGAAGCACCTTCGCCCCAGCGGCGCCAGGAAGACGTCTACAAGGCGATAGAGTCAATCCTGCACGCCGAAAACGTGCCAATTGACCCGCAAAGGCCGGTGATGCCGGTCGAACAGGTCATTAGCGAAATCCTGGCCTTGCAGCACAAACAACAATCGTCGCTGGCTGGCAACTGGATAAGCGGCGCGTCGGCGCCTGTATTCCCGGCCACCAACACGCTGGCCCTGCAGCAGGTATTGCAGGTGATCTCAACACTGTTTGGCATGGTGAACACAGAAACCCAAATCGCACCTCCTGTTAAAAACCTGCTGAGTCACCTGCAGACACCCTACGCACAAATGGCATTGCAGGATCCCGATTTCCTGCAGGATCCGCAGCATGTGGCGAGGCAGCTGTTCAGCTCCATGCTGGGCGCAAGCGAAAAATGGACCGATACGGAAACCGACGCCTCGAATGAGCTTGTGCAGCGTATCAACGCGGTAGTAGACCGCATAATGAACGAATCACAAGGCGACGTTAAACAGGATCTGGCCCTGTTTGGTGATTTACTGCAGGAATTCACCAGCTATGTCGAATCATTTGAACGCAAGATTAAACTCACCGAGCAGCGCAGCGTGCAGGCCGCACAGGGACGCGAGAAGCTGCGCGAGAACCAGCTAAAAGTTGAAGACATCATCACGCAAAAGCTTGGCGGCGAATCATTACCCGCGCCGGTTACTGAATTGCTCACCGAAGTATGGTCCTCGTTTATGACCTATACACTGCTTCGCCATGGCGAAGAAACTGAAGAATGGAAACAGGCAGTACGCGCAATCGACACGGTATTGTGGTACATCGAACCAAAAACCAATGCGGCAGAAACCAAACTTTCGGAAGATATTCGTGCTTCGCTGCATGAGAAACTGGAAAACGGCATGCAAAACGTCGGACTCGATGCGGGCGAGATCAAAAGCAAGCTCGCCGCGCTGGATTTGTGCCAGAAGCTCGCAACGGAAAACGCCGCGGAGCACGGCAGTACAGGCCAGGTAGCGAAGAATGCCAGCGCCCGGGTTGCAACGCAGGCGGCCAGTCAGCAAGTAAAGCCAGAAAAAGAAAATGCTGCGAGCGACAACAAAAAAGCCGCTGCGAATTCCAGGCCAAAGAGCCGCATAGAACTGCAAAAGGCGGCTGCATGCCAGCCCTCCCAGGCCGGGCAGGAATTGGCTGGAACATCGCCAGACTTGCTGGGCACACTTGCTAATTCACTGGATCGACAAGCGCTCCCCGCAAGGACCGGGCAGGGCCAGAGCAAGGCGCAGCCCTCGGTCATCAAGCCGGTACGCAAGGCACCGAAGGAAGAAATTGACAAGGTTTTGGCGATGAAATTTGGCACCTGGCTGCACTGGAATAAACCCGGGGAGAAGCCGCAGGATGTCAAACTCACCTGGTACAACACCCGCACGCAAAACTGCATGCTGTCCAATCACAAGGG
>JBATGO010000178.1:0-1981 GCA_049665845.1 Pseudomonadales bacterium
ACCCGGTTCCAGCGCGATACCACTAACGCCGCCCTTGCCGCCGCGGTCCGGTACGATGGCCTCGCTATCGGCACTGTTGTCGAGAAACCAGTCCTGCTCTTTCTGGAAAACGCGCGCGATAACCTCGAGCATCGCGGCGCTGGGCACGCGCTTGCCGCGCTCGATCATGGACAGATAGGACACAGAGGGGGCGGCAGCGGGGTCAACCTTGATACACCGCGCCGATAGGTCTTCCATCGTCAGGTTATTGTTTTTACGCAGGTTTCTGATCTTGGTACCCAGGAAATGCGCATTCCGGATAACATTTTTGCTGGGCTTCATAGAGTGAAGTTTACATTGTGTAATTTCTATTGTGAAATTTTAATAATCGATATTGTACAATGTGAAGTGTCCCGGCGGTAGTGCAATTTAGCTGCCCGCAGGATCATTCTGAAGCCAGCACCCTATCCAGAGGTTTAACACTGTCATGACTACTTACCAGCAGGCGCTTCGCGAAGCCGAACAGAGCGTTGCCAAATACGGCGAAAAATTTGCAGCGATCAATCCCGAATATACCGCGCGCATGCGATTGCAAAACCGGTTCCTCACCGGCCTCGATATTGCGCGCTACACGGCAAAAATAATGCGCGACGATATGGCGGCCTACGATGCCAATCCCGCGAATTACACACAGTCGCTCGGTTGCTGGCACGGCTTTATAGGCCAGCAAAAGCTCATCGCTATAAAGAAACACTTCGGGGAAACGCGCCAGCGCTATTTGTACCTCTCTGGCTGGATGGTTGCGGCACTGCGCTCGGAATTCGGTCCGCTGCCCGACCAGTCGATGCATGAAAAAACCTCCGTGTCAGCGTTGATTGCTGAGTTGTACGATTTTCTCAAGCAGGCTGATGCGCGTGAATTACGGCATATTTTCAAGGATCTCGATGCCGCGCGAGAGTCGGGCAACAAGTCCGCGGAAAAAGAAGCGCTTGCCAAAATCGACAATTTCCAGACCCACGTAGTGCCGATTGTTGCAGATATCGATGCCGGGTTTGGCAACGAAGAGGCAACCTACCTGCTGGCGAAGAAAATGATTGAAGCCGGTGCCTGCTGTATCCAGATTGAAAACCAGGTTTCGGACGCCAAGCAGTGTGGCCACCAGGACGGCAAGGTCACCGTACCGCACGAAGATTTTCTCTCCAAAATCAATGCAGTTCGCTACGCGTTTCTCGAGTTAGGTGTCGACGACGGCGTTATCGTTGCGCGTACTGACTCGCTGGGTGCGGGCCTTACGCAAAAAATCCCGGTTTCCCAAACGCCCGGAGACCTGGCTGACCAGTACAACGCGTTCATCGAAGGTGAAGAAGTCACTGCCAACGATTTACGCGATGGAGATATGGTTATCAAGCGCGATGGGAAAATGATTCGCCCGGTCCGCCTGCCAAACGGTCTGGTGCGTTTCAAGGCGGATACGGGTGAGGACCGCTGCGTACTAGATTGCATTACATCGTTACAAAATGGCGCCGATCTTTTGTGGATCGAAACCGAAAAGCCGCATATAGGCCAGATAGCCGGCATGGTCAATCGCATTCGCGACGTGATACCCAATGCGAAACTGGTATACAACAACAGCCCCTCATTCAACTGGACGCTTAATTTCCGCCAGCAGGTTTTTGATGCATGGCAGGAATCCGGCAAGGATCTTTCCAGCTACGATCGTGCCGACTTGATGAACGTCAGCTATGACAGCAGCGATCTTGCGATCGAAGCGGACCAATGGATCCAGCAGTTCCAGAAAAAGGCTTCTGCCGAAGCAGGTATTTTCCATCACCTGATTACGCTGCCCACCTACCATACCGCCGCGCTGTCCACCGACAATCTCGCCAGAGATTATTTTGGCGACATGGGCATGCTTGCATATGTTGCCGGCGTGCAGCGTCGGGAAATTCGCGAGGGTCTTGCCACGGTCAAGCACCAGGATATGTCCGGCAGCAATATTGGT
>JBATGO010000179.1:0-1713 GCA_049665845.1 Pseudomonadales bacterium
AGTTCAAACAGTAGTCGTCATCGGCTGGTGGTGGTGCGGTTTCAAGTAACAAATCGACCGGAGTATCGGGATAAGTTGCGTCGTGATTAAGTGGATGCGGACAGGTATGCAGCAGTAGCAGCGTGTCCATTTCAAAACGCAATACTACGTGATCGCCTTTGCGCGAGCGGCCGCTCAGGGTCAACTCACCACTCTTGCTGCTGGTAACCTTGCTGAAAAAATTGACGTTGGCAACCAGGTCTTTTTTGCCGAGGTTATATTTGGCCAGCTCGGTTAAAAAGCTGTCATAGCCGTTTTGGTGCCAGTGGTTGCCGGCGCTTTGATAATCGCGAGCACCCCATTTTTCCTCGATTTGCCTTGCGTTTGAATTTCCACAAACCGCTTCATGCCAGCCAAAGCTATCTTCAGTTATCGAGCAAAAAATCCTGCCCATATCAGAATACAGGCAGTTACCCCTGGTTAATTTGAAAGTGTGCTGGCATTTCAGCGTGTCGGGGGCATTGAATTTTTCACTGGGCATATAGGGATTGTAAAAAACGAGGCCGACATTAGCGCCACCCGTTATGTCAGTAATCGTCAGTTGTACGTCTTTACGCACAATGAGAGACCAGTGACTGCCGCCGTCAATAACGGTGTTGTAGGAAGAAAGTTTCATTGTTTATCCTTCAATTTATTGCTCTGCTGCGATCATTTTACGGTCGCAGCTACTCCGTTCCAGCCTTGCGGCAGAATCGTAATATAAAAAACAGCATAATTGATTTAGGTTTTGGATCGGCCGTCACATGCGGGTCGTCCCGCTTGACATTTTTTTGTGGGGTCGTCCCCATCTGGTGCGGCAGTCTATCAGCCTGAATTGTATCGTTTTCGATTGAGCGGTTTAAAGTATGCTGGGTACGTCATCATTGAGATTGACCATCCGAACCATATTCAGGCCATTGCCCGATAATTCGTCATCCGCCTCTTCCGGGTGAATAAGTTCTTCGAGCCTGCGCCGCGTCGCCAAAAATTCATCGGAGAGAAGCTGCGATGGATCGCGTGGCTGCGGTACAGGCACTTCTATCACCTCCTGAACCCTGCCAGGATGCGCCTGTAGCACAAGGATGCGATCGGCGAGATAAATGGCCTCATCAAGGTCATGGGTGATGAAAACGACGGTTATATCGATATTGCGCCATATCTCCATCAGGTGCGATTGCATTTTCGATCGGGTTTGCGGGTCGAGCGCGCCGAAAGGCTCGTCCATCAGCAAAATGTTTGGCTGGTTGGCGAGCGCCCGTGCAATCGCAACACGCTGTTTCATGCCGCCAGAAAGCTGGTGAGGGTAGCTATCTATAACGCGTGTCAGTCCCACCAGTTCAATCCATTGTGCTGCTTGTGACTCCGCAGAACTGTAACTCATCCCGGATTCCAGCAGCCCGAACATCACGTTGCGTTTGACGGTTAACCACGGGAAGAGCGTGTAGCCCTGGAAAACCATGCCGCGGTCTGGCCCGGGGCCGTGAACCGTGTTGCCGTTGAGTAACATTTCGCCGGTGCTAGCGGGCTCCAGGCCGGCGAGAATCCTGATCAGCGTGGACTTGCCACACCCCGAGGGGCCAATGACGCAAACAAACTCACGGCGGTATGCTTTAAAACAGATATTATCCAGCGCCGTTATCTGTCCTTTGGGTGTTTCAAAAAATTTGCTCAGGTTCCTGACTTCGAGTGTAACGG
>JBATGO010000180.1:0-6317 GCA_049665845.1 Pseudomonadales bacterium
TACTGATGCACCCAATGCAACTACTGTATCCAATGCAATTTCTGTATCTAATGCAATTTCTGTATCTAATGCAACTTCTGTATCTAATGCAACTACTGTACCTAATGCAACTACGACGACCTCACGACCAATGAATTTTCATGGCTAAAAAACGCTCCAAAACCAGCGGTCGCTGGCTGCAGGAACATTTTGACGATCATTACGTGAAGGAAGCGCAGCGCCAGGGCTTGCGCTCGCGTGCGGCGTTCAAGTTGCTGGAAATCAATGAGCGCGACAAGCTGCTTAAAAAAGGCATGACGGTGGTCGATCTGGGCGCAGCGCCCGGCGGCTGGTCGCAGGTTGCGGCCAAAATAGTCGGTGATCGCGGTCATCTGCTCGCCACTGACATCCTGCCCATGGACAATTTACCGGGTGTCGATTTCGTGCAAGGCGATTTCACCGAAGGGGCGGTGCTCGAACAATTGCTGGCAAAGCTGGGTTCACACCGCGCAGACCTTGTGATTTCGGATATGGCCCCCAACATGAGTGGTATGAAGGGAGTAGACCAGCCGCGTGCCATGCTGCTCGCGGAGCTGGCGCTGGACCTGGCCAAAAACGTGCTCAAACCCGGTGGCGATTTTTTGTGCAAGGTATTCCAGGGTGAAGGATTTGATCAATATTTGATCGAGGCGCGCCAGCTATTTACGCGCGTTATTTCGCGTAAGCCGGCGGCTTCGCGGCCGCGTTCGCGGGAGGTCTATTTGCTCGCCAGGGGGTTGCAGTCGCCCGTTCCGTCAAGCAAGCCCGTTAATGGCTGCTAGTGGCAAGCGCATATCACTTTTCGAAAAGCTCGCGTATCAAACACCTGTTTTGCGACAGTCGAGCTTGCAGGCGAGTATCCTCGCGGTATGATGGGAGTTACAACGCAATAAAACGCAGCGGCCAGCTAGACTTTGTAGTCCCGGCAGCGTTTTCCAGCGTAACTATTCGGTAAATGTGGCGTCCAATTTCGCGTCAGGCATGTCGGGCGCATTCAAGTGGTCGTCCAGCTTTTAATACGAGGTTCGTGAATTGAACGAAATGGTTAAAAATCTTCTGCTCTGGGTCATTATCGCGGTCATCCTGCTCACCGTGTTCCAGAACGTAAACAGCCCCGAGCAAACCCAGAACCTGCCTTATTCGCAATTCCTGGCCGAGGTGCAGGCCGACCAGGTATCGCGCGTCGAAACCGAAGGGCCGTTAATCATTGGCGAACGCGTCGACGGTACCCGTTTCAAAACTGTGCGCCCCTACCTCGAAGACCCGAAACTGATCGACGACCTGCTCGAGCACAAGGTGCAGATTGTCGGTCGCGAGCCAGAGCAGCAGAGCCTGTGGCGCCAGTTGCTGGTAGCCTGTTTCCCGATACTTATCATAATCGCCGTGTTCATGTTCTTCATGCGCCAGATGCAGGGCGGCGCCGGTGGGCGCGGTGGCCCGATGGCGTTCGGCAAGAGCAAGGCGCGGCTGTTGGGCGAAGACCAGATCAAAACCACATTTGCTGATGTGGCCGGTTGCGACGAAGCCAAAGAAGAAGTCAAAGAACTGGTCGACTTCCTGCGTGACCCGAGCAAATTCCAAAAGCTCGGCGGGCGTATACCACGCGGCGTATTGATGGTCGGCCAACCCGGTACCGGTAAAACCCTGCTTGCCAAGGCGATTGCCGGCGAAGCCAAAGTGCCGTTCTTTTCGATTTCCGGTTCTGACTTCGTCGAAATGTTTGTCGGTGTCGGCGCCTCGCGCGTGCGCGACATGTTCGAGCAGGCGAAGAAACAATCGCCCTGCATTATTTTTATTGACGAGATTGATGCAGTAGGTCGCCATCGCGGTGCCGGTCTTGGCGGTGGTCACGACGAGCGCGAGCAAACCCTGAACCAGTTGCTGGTTGAAATGGATGGTTTCGATGGCAACGATGGCGTTATCGTTATTGCCGCGACCAACCGCCCCGACGTACTTGATCCGGCGTTGCTGCGTCCGGGTCGTTTCGACAGGCAGGTTGTCGTCGGCCTGCCCGACGTGCGCGGTCGCGAGCAGATCCTCAAGGTGCATATGCGCAAGGTGCCGATTGGCGACGACGTCGTGCCATCCGTTATAGCGCGCGGCACGCCGGGCTTCTCCGGTGCAGACCTTGCCAACCTGGTTAACGAAGCTGCCTTGTTTGCTGCGCGCGCCAACGAGCGCGTGGTGGGCATGGCGCAGTTCGAACTGGCCAAGGATAAAATCATGATGGGCGCCGAGCGTAAATCGATGGTGATGTCCGACAAGGAAAAACTTAACACTGCCTACCATGAAGCCGGGCACGCCATCGTTGGCCGGCTGGTGCCCGAGCACGACCCGGTCTACAAGGTCAGCATCATCCCGCGTGGTCGCGCGCTGGGCGTAACGATGTTCCTGCCCGAGGAAGACCGCTACAGCCACAGCAAGCGGCACCTGCTCAGCCAGATCTGTTCGCTGTTCGGTGGGCGTATCGCAGAAGAGCTGATCAATGGTGAAGACGGCGTTACTACCGGCGCGAGCAACGACATCCAGCGTGCTACACAAATTGCGCGCAGTATGGTGACAAAGTGGGGCTTGTCCGAAAAACTGGGGCCGCTGCTGTACGACGAAAGCCAGGAGGAAGTATTTCTCGGCAAGTCCGCCGGCAGTGCCGCGAGTCATGTGTCCGGCAATACGCGCAACGCGATCGACGAAGAAGTGCGTAATGTTATCGACAGTTGCTACGAGAAAGCGAAAAAATTGCTCGAGGAAAACCGCGATAAGCTCGACAATATGGCCGATGCGTTAATGAAATACGAAACCATCGACGCCCAGCAGATCGACGACATCATGCAGGGCAAGGTGCCACGCGAGCCGGCCAACTGGGCGGATGATGACGAGCCTGGCGGTGGTGGTGTCAACGCGTCAGACGGCGGCGATGACAGTGAAACTGGAACGGATGATGCGGCAGGTCGTGATGAGAGCGACAGCTCCGGCAAGACGCCGCCGATCGGCGGTCCGGCCAGCGAGCACTAGACGCTGAGGATTGAAAAGGCGACCACTTGGTCGCCTTTTTATTTTCCAGTTATATCCCAATTAATTTCCGGACCGGAAAACAAAGCATTCATGCAGCAACTCGACCTGAAAAGCCTGCGCAAGGCGCCGTTGGTGATGGGTGTGCTTAACCTGACACCGGATTCTTTTTCCGATGGTGGGCGTTTTGTCACACAGGCGGCATCGGTCGATATCGATGCTGCGCTGGCCGAAGCCGAAGCGATGGTACGGGCAGGCGCGGCGATTATTGATATCGGCGGCGAGTCTACCCGGCCGGGTGCTGCGCCGATTGGCGAGCAGGAAGAAATCGACCGAGTACTACCCTTGCTCGAGCGCATCGTGGCCTCGCTCGATTGCGTGGTCAGCGTCGACAGCAGCGCTGCGCCGCTGATGCGTGAAGCGGCGCACGCGGGCGCCGGCATGCTTAACGACGTGCGCAGTTTCCGTCGCGAGGGTGCGATACAAGCCGCGGCTGACAGCGGCCTGCCGCTTTGCATAATGCATATGCAGGGTGAACCGGGCGATATGCAGCGCAATCCGCAATATAGCAATGTGGTGGGCGAAGTCAGTGATTTTTTGCGCGCGCGAATGGTGGATTTACAAGACGCCGGTATTGACAGCGAGCAAATAATCGTCGACCCGGGTTTCGGCTTTGGCAAATCACTTGCGCACAATCTCGCGTTGCTGGCGCGACTCGATCAACTACACTCTTTGGGCAGGCCGCTACTGGTCGGCATGTCGCGCAAATCCATGCTCGGGCAGGTGCTGGACAAACCCGTGGATCAACGACTGTTCGGCGGCATTGCCGCTGCGAGTATCGCGGTGTTAAAAGGTGCAAGTATTGTGCGCAGCCACGATGTAGCAGCAACGGTCGATGCGGTAAAATTAGCGCACGCAGTGCGAATTGCCGCGCAAGACTGAATCCACAAGCGCGTTATCTACAAGCGCAATGCAGACAGAGCGCAGTTATCCTATGACGAAAAAATATTTTGGCACCGACGGTATTCGCGGCAAGGTCGGCGAAGGCGTGATCAACCCCGAGTTCATGCTCAAGCTCGGCTGGGCGGTGGGCCGTGTATTCGGCCGCGACACAGGTGTGGTGCCGCGCATAATAATCGGCAAGGACACGCGCATCTCGGGTTACATGTTCGAGTCAGCGCTAGAGGCCGGGTTGGTCGCGGCGGGTGCCAATGTGCTGCTGATCGGTCCGATGCCGACCCCGGCCATCGCGTACCTTACACGCACATTCCAGTGCACGGCGGGCATCGTGATCAGTGCCTCGCACAATCCTTATTACGATAACGGTATCAAGTTTTTTTCGGCCAGCGGAGAAAAGCTGCCCGATGATATCGAACACGCGATAGAAACCGAACTCGAAGTACCAATGCAGATGGTCGATTCAGCGGCGCTGGGCAAGGTCAAGCGCATTGAAGATGCATCCGGGCGTTACATTGAATTTTGCAAAAGCACCGTGCCGAGCGGTTTTTCACTAACCGGGCTGAAAGTTGTGGTCGACTGTGCAAATGGTGCGACCTACCATGTCGCACCGGCAGTGCTGGGCGAGCTCGGTGCCGAGGTGATTACCGTGGGTGCCGAACCGGATGGCCTGAATATTAACGATGGCGTCGGTTCCACCGAACCAGCGTTACTGTCGGCAGCGGTGCTCGAGCACGAGGCAGATATTGGCGTTGCATTTGATGGCGACGGCGATCGCGTTTTGTTCGTCGACGAACAAGGAAAAGTGTTAGATGGCGACGCGCTGCTGTATATCATTGCGCGCGACCGCATGCGGACCAAGGGCAGTTGCTCCGGCGTGGTAGGCACCCTGATGAGCAATTACGGTTTCGAGCTGGCCATGCGCGACCTCGGTGTGCCTTTTGCACGCGCCAAGGTCGGCGATCGCTATGTGAAAGAACTGATGCAGGAGAAGGGCTGGCTGCTGGGGGGCGAAAGTTCCGGACACATTATCTGCTCTGATGTGACCAGCACCGGTGACGGCGTGGTTGCCGCACTGAAAGTTCTTTTCGCTGTCGTCGCAGACGGCAAGCGACTTTCGGAGCTGGTCGCCGACCTGCCGATGTACCCGCAGGTGATGATCAACGTGCGTCGCGAGCGCCAGGTCGATCTCGACGCCGATCCGCTAATCATCGAAGCCGTCGCCGCCACCGAGGCAGAACTTGGTGACCAGGGCAGGGTGCTGCTGCGGCCATCAGGCACGGAACCGCTGATCCGGGTAATGGTTGAGGGTCGAGATCACGGACAGGTCGAGCAGCTCGCCAACGCCCTCGCGCAGGCCGTCGAGCGCCTCGTGCGCTAGGACTTTCGCCAGCGCTTTGCCCGCTGCATTCCGGGCTCGCGGTGCAAGCCCTGCAGATTGGCATCCTGCGGCTGCGCGCGTATCTTGTATGTTTACAGTCCCTTGGGTAACATTGCCCGCCCTCCGGAGCAGGCTGCCGAAAGGCAGGTGCGGCGGAGCCATGCGAGGCAGTTCAACATGCGTAAACAGATTGTTGTCGGTAACTGGAAGCAGAACGGCGACCGGCTCCTGTGCGAGGAATTTGCGCAGGGTCTGGGCGAGTTCCTTGGCTCGACGCCCATTGTGGGCGAACTGGCCATCTGTCCGCCCTCTGTTTACATCGATATGCTGGTGGAGGCGCTGGCTATGCAGGGCGCGCAAGTCGGCGTGGGTGCGCAAAACCTTGCGGCGCAGGAGAGCGGCGCCTTCACCGGCGAAGTATCCGCAAGCATGTTGAAAGATGTCGGTGCAAGCTACGTAATAGTCGGGCACTCAGAACGGCGCGCAATGTTTGGCGACACTGATGAGTTGGTAGCCGCCAAGGCAGCACAGGCGCTGGCGCATGGCATCACCCCGATTGTTTGTGTAGGGGAGGAGTTGCCGGTGCGCGAAGCGGGCAGGCATCTGGATGTTGTCGGCCAGCAGATTATTGCCGCGTTGTCGAAACTCGGCGGGGCTGAATTGATCATTGCCTACGAGCCGGTGTGGGCAATCGGCACGGGAAACACCGCCAATGCCGGGCAGGTGCAGGAAATGCACGCCCATATTCGCAGTGTTGCGGCAAGCTTCATCGATGCACAGTCCACGCCGATTTTGTATGGTGGCAGCGTTAACCCCTCCAACTCGGCCGAGTTGCTTGGCCTGCCGGATGTGGATGGCGCCCTGGTCGGCGGTGCTGCGCTGGATCTTGCCAAGTTCACAGCCATCGCGCAGCGCTGAATGCGCTAAAGTGTGTCCGGCTGTTGAATGTAAG
>JBATGO010000181.1:0-3807 GCA_049665845.1 Pseudomonadales bacterium
TATATTGACCTGCGACAGCGGGAAATAAGGTATGCAGGGATAGCAGAGCCACTGGATTTTATTGCAGGGTTTTCTGATATCACCAGCTCCAGGGAAGTTTTCCTGCCGCCACGAACAATTGCCCGAATTTTCGACCTTGAGCTGGTTTGGGAAGATGATTTGTACCAGTTTACAGCGACGACCGACCACCGCCTTAAAATCTGGGGGAAAACCCAGGTGGAAAACTGGGGCTCCGGCGCTGAATTAATCGAAGATGAACTTCCGGAAATTTTTAATCAGGCTACGCCTATCAATAACTCACTGGATTATGTGCAGGTACGCGTTGCCGCAGATATAACCGGGAGTGAACAGTCTGATACATTTGCCTCGGTTAGTACCTCACAGGATTTTTGGGGTGGTCTTGCTGGTGGGCGCTACGAGTTGCGGTTCCAGCAGCCTGACTTGCGCTGGCAGGATGGCGAAGGTTTTGATTCGGGCGACCAGAATCTTTCTGTGCCGCGTCGTATGCTGTGGGCAAAGGCAGGTCGAGCCAATGAAATGATGCTCGGCGATGCCAGCTTTGCAGTTAACGAACTTGTACTGCCCTTTGTAGATTTCACCGGTTTGCGCGCGAGCGGTGCTGTGGGCACAGGCACAGAGAAGTCCAACGAGCTGAGTGGTTACGGCCCTAACAGTGATTTCGCCAACACTGAACGTTATGAGGGCGTAGCGGAGCTGGGATCAACCGTCACGCTCTTCATTAACGATTCGCAAATTGCAACCGCCGAAGTTTACGAGGAGCCGGATTCTGCTGTCGGCTTCGGGCGCTACGTATTTGATGAAGTGACAATACCCCGCGGCAACCTGGTCGCCATTCGCATAGAAATAGTTGAGCCAAACGGTCGTATTGTTATCCGCGATTTGTCCACTACCAGTACCAGTCGACTGCGGCCGGCTGGTCAGTTTTCCTATATCGGTGGAGTCGGCACCATACGCGAAAGGGATCGCTGGGAAAGTAACGGGGTTCTCAGTGCGGCACGCATGCTGTATGGCGTCGCGCCCTGGCTCACTGTCGGAGCCACTTTAGGGTATCAGGATGGCGCGGAAAGACAGTTCTCCTCGATATTCTCTACCAGCAGGGATCGAGCCGACCAGTCGGAACACTTCGGCGTTGAGCTCGTTACCCGGCCTTTTTCGAATGCGATCGTAGGCGCAGCGTTTGCGACCAGCGATGGAGAGCGGGACGCTGCTATTTCAGCGCCGACAGATTTGTACCAGGGCGACTCCTATATATTTGATATCGATTATTTTGCCGGGCGGCGCCTGTCAATTTACAGCCGTGCGTATCGTTATGAGCCAGGATTTTTTAATGGCGTTGATGCAAGCCTTGAGGATCGGCAGGGTTTTTACACACGAATTCAGCCCAAACTCAATAAATTTGGTTTTTCGGCATATTACGGCAGCATAGAAAACAATATCGACGACCAGCTCGCAGACACCACGCGCTCGGATTACTTCGGTTTAAATATATCCAGTTCAAATTTACTGCCCCGTACCTATCTTTGGGCAGAAGTGGACAAGGTTGAGCCGAAAAGTTTTGACAGCAAGACGTTCATTTCAGGTGGTTTCAGAACGGAGGTCGCGGGCTTCTACCTGGGAGGGCAGCTTGCTAATGGCGATTTATTCGAGCTGGCAGACGACGTGCTTAGATTGTTCCAGAATATTGCTTTGCCGGAGATTCGCGTTAGCGGCTCACCAAGTTCATCGTTATCGATTTCGCGAAGTTTCCGGGCGCACCGATTTGCACTTGAATTTGACGGGCCCGAGAAAAAATTCAGTGAGCGGGGAAAATTTACCCATTACTGGGATAGCCCCAATGTACCAGGCAGATTCTTTGGCGAGGGCTCATTGCGGGTCGTCACCGAACTGGGTTACAACGATTTGAGTGACAGCGAGTTTGCGTCGAACAGACTCAACCTGTACCTCGATCGTCGCAGGCGAAATCGTGTCGGCCTGGTCACGGATTACGACTCGGATGCCGGTTGGAGCTGGTCAATCGACTTTAACCTGACCAACGTGCTTGCGTTCAGAAATAATCGCTTCATTAATGTTAGCTCTGCTGCAGTGTCACCTGGCTACGGTGGCGTTAGCGGCATGGTGTTTCTCGACAAGAATGCCAACGGCAAGCGTGATCGTGGAGAGCGCGGTTTGCAGAATGTCGCCGTTAAATCCTCTGAAGGTCACGTGACAAAGTACACGGATCGCTTTGGCGAGTTTTATATTTCGCGGCGCGCCAACCAGAATGAGTCCAAGATATTTTTGGATAACAAGAGTATTCCCGCCACCTTGATTCCCACCCATGGGCAACAGGGCGTGGTGTTGGAGCGAGGGCTTTCTTCACGTGTTGAGTTTGGCCTGGCGCCGATGGTTGCGCTTACCGGAGTACTGCTTAGCCCGGAGGCGAAACCGGTTGAGACCGGTGCAGAGCCTTTGCGACGGCCCATCGGTGGCGCAAGGATTGAGCTGACCAGCAAGGTCGGTCAGGTTGTTGCTGAATCCATAACAGCGTCGGACGGCAGCTATTATTTCAACGTCTTGCCTGGTAACTATGAAATGTGGGTGGATCCACAGACTGTGCATCCAAGTCTGGTTTTCAATGAGCCCGCTTTTGCAGCAACAGTTGTTGGAGTAGAGGAATTTCAGGAGCTCGAATTCGAACCTATCTATGCGGAATACCTTACGCCGGACGACATAAAAACGCGTGTGATTGTTGCATCCGAGGCGAATTCGGCGGAAGAAATTATTGCAGAAGAAAAAGCCTATAACGAAAGGGAAGTGGCTGCTGAAGTTCCGGAGATAAGCGGAGCCACAGAAGCCGCAGCGCAAAATCCAAATGTTGCTGCAGATGCTTTGCCTGTAGAGGGAAGCATTGATTTAAGTCGTCCTAAAGTACAAATACCCGATTTACAGGATTCGAAGCAGGAAGAACAGTTTGCCGGAATTCTCAATAAAATTTCGGGGACATTGTTAGGTGAGATCGAGGATCGTAGCGGCTTTGCGCCACTGGGCGGTGTGCGACTTCTGTTGTTGACAGATGATGGCACGCAACTCGACGTTGTAACAACGGACAATAAGGGTCGCTATGCTTTTGAAGTCACAGCGGGCAGTTACGCGATTGCGCTTGATCCTGTTTCGGTACCTCTGCAGTTTATCTATGAAGTGCCAGCGATGACGGTAAAAATTCAACGCAAGGAAAGCCGGCAATCTGTCACTCTCAGGCCGATCCAGGCTTACTACCTGGAAATTGATAATTGAGTCTGCGGAACGGCTATGCAGATTTGGCAACCCGGATTCTCATGGGCAAGGCGAGTGGCCATTGCGGCTGCAGCGTTTGTTGCAGTAATCGCCGCATTGAAACCCGCAGTGACGCAAGCCGGTGAGGCGGACGAGGCTTTTGCACACCTGTACGTCAATGTTCGGCCCAATATAAATATTACTGCGATTCCACAGCGTGCAGAGGAAATCCAGGATATATCCGGGTCCGGTCGCTTTGCCCTGACCGCGAACTTTAATGTTTTGGCGAATTCAGATCGATTGGAGCTGGGCTGTGCTGCCTCAGACCTTTTTGCCGCCGCGGTACCGGGTAGCGAGAGGCGAATTGAGCTAAGCGCAGCGATGGGCTGCGAAATTCGTCCGGAATATGCTGGCACCCTGGGCGGGCATACTAACCGCGCAGTATTCGATACAGGGACAACTGTTGAAGTAGGCGGGTTTGATGCCAGGCCCACCAACATGATTGCATTCGAGTCTGCACAGGCGGAGGGATTT
>JBATGO010000182.1:0-12495 GCA_049665845.1 Pseudomonadales bacterium
GGCTGGTCACTTGGCTGCCAGGAAGAGTATACGGCTAGCGACGGGCAACTCTGGACGCGCCTGTCATATACATAGAAATCCGGGCGGCTGTGCACGCAATGATTAGTTAACAAAACCAGGCCAGCAGAAAGAATAAAAATACCAGCAACAGGACATGCCCGGCTTATGAGCGAACTCGATACTGACCCCAGGCCGACAGGTACATTAATCCTTCAGCAGCTTGCGCACCAGAAAAATACCAACGCGCTCGGCGATATTTATGGTGGCTGGTTACTGCAGCAGATGGATATAGCTGCAGGTATCACCGCCCGAAAAGTGGCGCAGGGCAGGCTCGCAGCGGTGTCTGTGGGTGGCGTTAACTTCATGGTGCCGGTCAATGTCGGTGCGCTGGTCAGTTTTTATACGGAAGTGATCAACACCGGTCGCAGTTCTATCGAGGTCTTCGTTGAAGTCTGGATCGACACGCCTTTACTTCACGGCCCTCAAAAGAAAGTCACCGAAGGCATCTTTACCTACGTCGCCATCGACGAAAATCGCCGCACCCGCGCCATCGCCCAGTAATTGGGGTCAGTGTAAAAATTAAAAAATGAACAGTGGCCGCGGCTTGCAGGCGAGTGCCGGCAGAAACGGGTTGATTGAACTCAGCGATTTGCGTCGCGAAGTTCGTAGTAAGCCTGTTCGCTGATGCGGTGGTAGGCAACCACATTTTTTCTAAACGCATCGAATGAGGCGAACACTTTCGCAAACATCGTATCGTTCGCTACGTTCTCATCAATCACTTCATTGGTGATCCTGCGCAGCGCCTCCTGCACGTCCGGCGGAAAGGATTTTATCTCGACACCTTTGTTGCGCAGGTCCACCAGCGCAGCATTGTTGCGCGCAGTGTACTCATCGAGCATGTCCTGGTTAATCGCGCGTGCGGCGCCTTCGACAATTGCCTGCAGGTCAGCAGGCAAAGATGCCCATGCCGATTGGTTCACGGTAAATTCCAGCATTGCGCCGGGCTCATGCCAACCAGGATAGTAATAGTACTTCGCAACATTGTGAAAACCGAAGGCCAGGTCGTTGTAGGGTGCGACCCACTCGGCCGCATCGATCACGCCGGTCTGCAGCGAAGTAAATATTTCGCCGCCAGGCATGCTCACTGCCGTGCCGCCGGCGCGACTGAAAACTTCCCCGCCTATTCCTGGTATACGCATTTTCAGGCCCTTGAAGTCATCCAGTGACTTGATGTCGCGATTGAACCAGCCGGCCATTTGCACACCTGTACTGCCACCGGCGAAAGGTACCAGGTTAAAGGGAGCGTAGAGTTCGCGCCACAGTTCCAGGCCACCGCCGTAGTGCAACCAGCCGTTCATTTCCTGCGCGTTCAGGCCAAATGGTATGGCTGTAAACAGTACCGCTGCAGGCGCCTTGCCCTTCCAGTAATAAGCCGCGGCATGACCCATTTCGGCAGTGCCACTGGAAACCGCGCTGAATACCTCGAGCGCGGGTACCAGCTCGCCTGCACCAAAAACTTTTATTTTCAGGCGGCCGTTGCTCATGCGGTCGACCAGTGTGGCGAAATTTTCCGGTGCGCTGCCAAGGCCCGGGAAATTTTTCGGCCAGGTAGTAACCATTTTCCATTTATAGTTCTCTTGCATGGCTGCGCTTGCTTCGTCAACGGTATCGCCAGCTCCGCCACAGGCAGTGAGCATAGCCACAACAATGGCCGCACATACAATGGCGAACAATTTATTCATGTTTGATTTTTCCCGCTGGAGGTTTGCATCAGGGCAGCTGTTCAAAAAACAGTTTTTACACTGACCCCAAATTAATTATTAGCCAATTGCCTGGAGCTTGGCGTAGGCAGCGACAAGCCATTTACTGCCTTCGTCGTCAAAATTGACCTGCACACGCGCATGCGTGCCCTGGCCCTCAAGGCCGAGCACCACACCTTCGCCGAATACCTCGTGCAACACGCGCTGGCCGAGCTGCAGGCCGCCTGCATCGGCGCCGAATTGTACACCGCCCTGCGCATTCAGCGGCCGGCTCACGGTCGCGTTGATGCGCACTTCTTCAATGCAATCGGAAGGAATCTCGCGCACAAACCGGCTCACCGCGTTGTAGCTGTCCTGGCCGTAAAAACGCCGCGACTCGGCATAGCACAGGTAGAGCTTTTGCATTGCGCGTGTAATGCCCACGTAACAAAGCCTGCGCTCCTCGGCGAGTTGTTCAGGATCCTCGGCCGACATGCGGTGCGGAAACAGGTTTTCCTCGACCCCGGCGAGGTAGACCACCGGAAACTCCAGCCCCTTGGCCGAATGCAGGGTCATCAGTTGCAGTGCGTCGACATGCGCCTCGGCCTGCGCCTCGCCGGCATCAAGCGCGGCGGTGTCGAGGAATTCGCGCAACGCCTCGCCCTCCTGCTCCGGCTGGAACTGGCGCGTGGCGTTGATCAGTTCCTGCAGGTTCTCGACCCGCGCACGACCTTTTTCCCCGCTCTCCTTGCCATGAAATGCCATCAGGTCGCTGGATTCCAGCGCCAGGTCGGTCAGCTCCGCGAGACTCATGCGGTTCGCTGCCTCGCCAAGCTCATCCACCAGGTCGATAAATTTTTGCAGTGCGGTAGTAGCTCTTGTTGTAAGTAATCGCTCACTAACTACATAACAGGCAGCATCCCAGAGCGAGCTGCTGGCCTGTCGCGCCCGTTCGCGCAGCAGGTCGACTGTCTTCGCGCCGATGCCGCGTGTCGGTGTATTCACCACCCGTTCGAAAGCTGCATCGTCCTGCCGGTAGACCGCGAGCCTGAGGTAGGCCACCGCATTACGAATTTCCAGCCGGTCATAGAAACGCTGGCCACCGTAGATGCGGTAGGGAATGCCGCCGCGAATCAGCTCTTCCTCGAGCACCCGCGACTGGGCGTTCGAACGGTACAGCACGGCCTGCTGGCTGTAGAGCGTGCCCTGCTCGAAATGCTCCAGCGCGCGCTCGACCACGAAGCGCGCCTCGTCCTGTTCGTTATAAGCAGCGTACAGCGAAATTGGCTCGCCTCGACCCCCCTCGGTCCAGAGGTTTTTGCCCAGCCTCGCCGGGTTATTGGCGATCACTGCATTGGCGGCATCGAGGATAGTACTGGTGGAACGATAGTTCTGCTCCAGCTTGATGATCGAGGTGCCGGGAAAATCCTCGCTGAAATTGTGGATGTTTTCGATCCGCGCGCCGCGCCAGCCATAGATTGACTGGTCGTCGTCACCTACCGCGGTGATCGATGTCGTATCGCCAGCCAGCACCCGCAGCCAGGCGTATTGAATGGTATTGGTGTCCTGGAATTCGTCGACCAGCAGGTGCGAAAAACGCTGCCGGTAGTGGGCGAGCAGGGCGGGCTGCTTGAGCCACAGCTCGTGCGAACGCAGCAGCAGTTCGCCAAAATCGACCTGGCCGCTGCGCTCGCAGGCCTGCTCGTAGGCGAGGTAAATCTTCTGCTGGGTTTTCTCGAAAGGGTCGCCACGGTGATCGACGTGTTTCGCGCGCCGGCCTTCATCCTTGTGCCCGTTAATCGTCCACTGGATTGACCTGGGCGACCAGCGCGTCTCGTCGAGCTCGTGTTCTTTTAGTAAGCGCTTGATCAGGCGCAGCTGGTCGTCGGAATCAATAATCTGGAAATTCTGCGGCAGCCCCGCATCCCGCCAGTGCGATTTGAGCAGTCGATGCGCCAGCCCGTGAAAGGTCCCCACCCACATACCCTGCGGCGACATCTGCAGCAATTCGCCGATGCGCGCACGCATTTCGCGCGCCGCCTTGTTGGTAAACGTGACCGCCAGCACGCCCGAGGCCGGCACCCCGCGCACCTGCAATAACCACGCAATGCGATGCACCAGCGCGCGTGTCTTGCCGCTTCCAGCGCCAGCGAGTACTAACAAACTTCGCTGCTCGGAAGTTACCGCCTCGCGTTGCGCGGCGTTCAGCGGGTCGAGAATTCGTGAGACATCCATAGTGATCGCAATGCTTTAGCGCATTTGAATCGCGCACAATGCCGGGTGGCTGAATGGGCGCCCAAAGATTGAATTGGTCGAAAAGCGCGCATTAGCGCAAGTGTTAGTTCCTGATTGCTCGCTGCCCTGCACGCGCTTAAATCCGCCCTGTGCTAAGCCTGTGCAGCTTAAGTAAGTGATAACTTGCATGCAACGATGTTTAGAAAATTGTTGGTAATTATTGTTTTTAATCATTTTATTGCTTGCGCACGTTTGCGCACCTCACGTTTAATGCCTTGTCGGTTGTGCATAAGTCACGCGTTTTTAGAGTCTGCTCTCTAATTTGCGGCGCTGCGGCTACCGGCATGCAGTTTTTGCCAGCGTATGTCGAACAATCTTTTCGCGCCAATATTGCGCCATCGGTAGCAACAAGGGTTTCGGGAAAAGATAAACAGTACAACAACAGAGGCTCTCCGTTTTGGGTGCCAAGTCACTGGTCAACGCTTCCATATTTGAAAATGCCTCGCTGCTGTCAGGGCGTGTTGATATTCGCCAGCGACTGCAACTCGCGATTGCCAAAGCGCGCCTGCGCAAACAATCCGTCGCACTGTTGTTCATCGACCTCGATCGCTTCAACACGATTACGTCAACGCTTGGCCCTGAAATAGGGCAACAACTGGTAGACACCTTGAACGAAAGACTCGCGCACGCGCTGAACGGTGACCATGTGCTGATGCATGTTGGCTCCGACGAATTCGCGGTGCTGGTCGACAACGTCAGCAATGCCTCGCAGTTGCGCCAGCTCGGCAACCGTTTGCTCAATATTATTCGCAAACCGGTTTATATCGACGAGCAGCAACTGGTTGCCACCGCCAGTATGGGCATCAGCGTATACCCGGGCAAAGCCGAGAACGACCAGGTGCTGTTGCACCAGGCGCTGACCGCGCTGCACAGCGCCAAGTCCATCGGTGGCGACGGAATTCGCTTTTTTACCCGCGGCCAGTCCAACGTCGCGCAATTGCGCCGGCTGAATATAGAAATCGAATTACGCCAGGCCATTGCGCGCAAGGATCTCACGGTGCATTACCAGCCGAAAATGGATCTCGCCTCAGGGCAGGTCACGGCGCTCGAAGCACTGGTACGCTGGGAACACGACGAGCTCGGCATGGTACCACCTGCGGAGTTTATCCCGATCGCCGAAAGTGCGGGGCTTATTTCCAGCATCGGCGAAATGGTACTGGAAACCGCCTGTCGCCACGGCTCGCGCTGGATCGAAGACGGCGTACCCGATGCCAAGATCGCGGTAAACCTGTCGGCCAAGCAACTTATACGCAACGACATGCTGGTGGTGATTCGCCGTATATTGAAGCGCACCGGCTTTCCACCCGAACGGCTGGTCGTAGAACTTACCGAAAGCCTGTTAATCGATACGCTCGACAAGACTTGCGAAACCCTGCACGGCCTGCGCGAGATGGGCATTGAAATTGCGATCGACGACTTCGGCACCGGCTACAGTACGTTTAAATTACTCAAACGCCTGCCGGTCGATATTCTGAAAATCGACCAGATGTTTATCCAGGACATTATCGACAATCGCGTCGACGCCGCAATAACTAAGGCGATTATCGATGTCGCCCACGCACTCGACATGCGCGTCGTCGCCGAGGGTGTCGAAAACATCGAGCACGTAAAGCTGCTGCAGGAACTCGGTTGCGACTCCATCCAGGGCTTCTATCTCTCCGAGGCATTACCCCGCGCCGAAATCACCGAGCTGCTGCACATCGGCGTGCCCGGCAAAACCCGCCAGCCCAACGAATTCATCGAAGAACAAGCCTGCCTCGAGCTATTGGGGTCAGTGTAAAAATTATTTTTTAACCAGTTTGTTGTTTAAGCCTGCCTCGCCTGTGCGTTCGAACGCGCCTGCCGGTTAGCTTTTCAACGTCGTCCTTGAATTGTTCGCTGCCGAATGCCATGCCTTTATTGGTTGCCCGCCTGATTTCTTCCAGTTCATTTTTATCGATATAACCATCGAACAGCTTTTTGTAACTATGTAAGCGCTCACTCGGCGTCGTGCCCAGACTGCTGTAAAGCGGATGCGGAGTAAGTAGCGACGATGGCGTGCCCAGCGCATTCGACCGGAAGCTCGACCATTTATATTCCCCGGGCGCTTCGACGATATTTGCGCGAACCGGGTTCAGTTCGATGTACCGATAACAGCGCAGCAGATAATCTTCGGTTTCCACTATGCAGGAGCGGAACCGACCTTCCCACAATGTGCCGCTGCGCCCGTACATTGCATTGAAAGACCGGACGTAATGCCTGCCCACTGCCTGCATCATTTTCGAGACGCCGTGCGCATGATCGGGCGTCACAAGCAGGTGCACATGGTTGGTCATGAATACCCAGGCATGTACTGCTACATTATATTTTTGCGCGCTCTCGGCCAGAAAATGCGCGTAGGCCGCATAGTCTTTTTCCGATGCGAAACACGGCTGGCGATTTACACCGCGTTGAATAATATGCGCGGGAAGCCCGGGCGGGCAAATACGTGGCGGGCGAGCCATATGTTCCTCCTTGAACGGAATGCTCTCGATCCATGAGAGTTTTGATGCTGGATCTTTCTATTCTAACTGATCAAAAAATAATTTTTACACTGACCCCAATTACTCGACGGTGACGGACTTGGCGAGGTTGCGGGGCTGGTCGACGTCGGTGCCCTTGATCATGGCGACGTGATAAGAAAGTAACTGCAGCGGTATCGTATATATGATGGGAGCGATCAGCGGGTCGCAGGAGGGCACGTGCAAAACTTTCATCGCTTCGTCGGAAGAAAATTGTGCTGCTTTATCGGCAAATACATACATCAGGCCACCGCGCGCGCGCACCTCTTCAACATTCGATTTAAGTTTTTCCACCAGCTCGTTGTTGGGCGCGACAACAATCACCGGCATATCGGCGTCAATTAGAGCGAGCGGGCCGTGTTTGAGTTCGCCAGCCGCGTAAGCCTCGGCGTGAATATAGGAAATTTCTTTCAGCTTCAGCGCGCCCTCCATAGCGATCGGGTACTGGTCGCCGCGCCCAAGGAACAGGCTGTGGTGTTTGTCGGCGAAGTCTTCGGCGAGATCCTCAATCGCATCATCCATCGCCAGCGCCTGCTCGATTTTGGCAGGCAGGCTTTGCAACGCACTGACAATACTGGCTTCGGCATCTGCAGGCAGGCCTTTATGATGGCCAATCGCAGTTGCGAGCATCACCAGCGCGGCTAACTGTACGGTAAATGCCTTGGTCGAAGCCACACCGATTTCTGCGCCCGCACGCATCATGAACGCCATTTCGGATTCGCGCACCAGCGAAGAGCCTGGCACGTTACAGATCGTCAGGCTGGCCATATAGCCCTGTTCCTTCGCAAGGCGCAGCGCGGCCAGGGTGTCGGCAGTCTCGCCCGATTGCGAGATAGTGACCAGCAAACTGTTGGGCCGTACAAAGGATTTCCGGTAGCGGTATTCGGAAGCGATTTCCACGTTGCAGGAAACACCGGCGAATTCCTCAAACCAGTAGCGGCCTGTCATGCCGGCGTGATAACTGGTACCGCAGGCAATGATCTGCACGTGCTCTATATTCGGCAACAAATCACCTGCGTGAGCGCCAAAGGCGCCATCGAGCACTCGCCCCGATTCGAGACAGCCTTCCAGCGTGCTGCTGATCGCCACCGGCTGCTCGTAAATTTCCTTGAGCATGTAGTGTCGAAACTTGCCCTTGTCGCCAGCGTCGTGAGTAACCTCAGATTCGCCGACATCGCGCGCTACCAGGTTGCCGTTGGCATCAAAAATACGCACCCGGTGACGCGTGATTTCCGCAACATCGCCCTCCTCGAGATACGCAAAGCGACGCGTGACCGGCAGCAGCGCCATCTGGTCGGACGCGACGAAGTGCTCGCCAATACCGTAACCGACCACCAGCGGGCTACCCGAGCGCGCAACAACCAGGCGTTCGGGATCCTGGTTATCCATGACCACCGTGCCATAGGCGCCTTCGAGTTTTTTTACCGTCGTCTGCACCGCAGCGAGCAAGGTTTTTTCTGTTTTTAGCGCTTCGCTCACCAGGTGACAAATCACCTCGCTGTCGGTGGCGCTTTCGAAACGATAGCCAAGCGCACTCAGCTCGGCACGCAGCGACTCGTGATTTTCGATGATGCCGTTGTGCACGATGTTGATGCGATCAGATGAAGCATGCGGGTGTGCGTTGCGCTCGCTGGGCTCGCCGTGGGTTGCCCAGCGCGTGTGTGCAATACCGGTTCCGCCCGGCATCGGGTCTTGCGCAACGGCATCAATCAACGCCTTGACTTTGCCTACAGCGCGAACACGTTTGGTTGCACCTTTTTTGGCAGTAATCGCAACACCGGCCGAATCGTAACCACGGTATTCCAGGCGCTGCAGGCCCTGCAACAAAATGTCGATGACGTCGCGCTGCGCTACTGCGCCTACTATTCCACACATAGTTTTTCCTTTGGAGGATCGGGGACAGTTTACTTTTAGCGGAACAAATGGGGTCAGGGTAAAAATTCGATTCGCGAAATTTTACCCTGACCCCATTTGTTCCATTAGCCTTTCACCGGCCGCTTCCAGCCGCTGATAATTTTTTGCCGCGCGCGACCTACCGCCAGTGTATTGGCCGGTACGTCCTGGTTTACCGTTGAGCCCGCTGCGACAAAACCATTGTCGGCGATATCGATCGGTGCGACCAGCGTACTGTTCGAGCCGATAAACACGTTGTCACCCATCCGTGTCCTGAATTTGTTGGCGCCGTCGTAATTGCAGGTAATGGTGCCCGCGCCGATATTGCAGCCTGCGCCCACTTCGCTGTCGCCAACATAGGCCAGGTGATTGGCCTTGCTGCCTTGACCGAAGCTCGAGTTTTTTACTTCAACAAAATTGCCAATCTTCGCTTTGGCCGCAAGCTCGGTTCCGGGGCGCAGCCGTGCAAAGGGGCCAATATTGCAATCGTTCGCGACTTTGGCCCGGTCGAGCACACAGTTCGGTAAAACCTGGGTATTCGCGCCCACTTCGCTTTCGTGGATAACACAGTTGGCACCGATGCTGACGTTGTCACCCAGCACCACGTCGCCGCTGAATACCGCGTTCACATCGATATAAACATCGCGCCCCACGCTAAGGCTGCCGCGAATATCGATGCGTGCCGGGTCGGCCAGCGTGGTACCAGCGAGCATCAGGTTTTCGGCCTGCTGCAACTGGAAGCAGCGCTCAAGCCTTGCGAGCTGCAACTTGTTGTTAACACCTTCCACCTCTTCAGCGCTGCTGGCGCTAATCGTGTTGACCGCAATGCCGTCGGCAACGGCCATCTCCACCACGTCGGTGAGATAGTACTCGCCCTGCGCATTACTGTTACCAAGCGCGGGCAGCCATTTTGCAAGCTGTGCCTGCGCGATACACATAATGCCGGTATTGACTTCGGCGATTGCGAGCTGCGCTTCGCTGGCGTCCTTTTGTTCGACGATAGCGCGAACCTTGCCGTTGGCATCGCGACAGATGCGGCCGTAACCATGCGGGTCATCCAGCTGCACCGTGAGCAGGCTCATCGCTTGTTCGTTACAGGCAGCGACGAGTTTTTCCAGTGTGCCGGTTTGAATCAGCGGCACATCGCCGTACAGCACAACAACCAGTGCGCCCTCGCGCAGAGCGGGCAGGGCCTGCGCGACCGCGTGCCCGGTACCAAGTTGCTCGCTTTGTTCGATAAAACTGTCAACGCCTTCCAGCGCCTGCTGCACCAGCATCGCCTCGTGCCCGACCACAGCGTGCAGCCGCACATCGCCGAGCAGCAGCGCGGCGTCGACCACATGCTGCGCCATTGGCCGACCACCAATCGGGTGCAGGACCTTCGGGATATCTGAATACATGCGTGTGCCCTTGCCGGCGGCGAGCACCACAACATCGATAGCTGTGCTGGATGGCGAACGTTGTGCCATGGTTATTTCCCTGTGGTTAAGTTTCGCGCACTCGCCGCTGGCGCGTCCTGGCGTGCGCTTGTACCCGCCCAGCAGTTTGCGCGGAAGCAGCGCTTGCAGGTCGCGCTGTTGTTAAAACCCGACCATTAAAAAAGGGTAGCAAATGCTACCCCTTTTTGAGCTGGAAACGTTTAATTAGACAATAACTTGCACGAATCTTTACCTGGATTTGCCTGCACGTTTTTTAAGCGGTTTTACTGTTCGTTTTTTCTGCCAGGCGATTATTTTCGCAATTTCTATTTGCCCAGTTTTTTGCGAATCTGGCTGATCGTACGCAATTGCGCTGCGGCAGCAGCCAGCTCGGCGGCGGCACGGGTGTAGTCAAGTTCTGCGCTCTGGTTAGCCATATCGTGTTCGGCCGCTTTCTGTGCTTCCAGTGCGGCGGCCTCGTCGAGGTCGTCGGCGCGAATCGCCGTATCGGCCAGGATGGTTACTACGTCAGGCTGCACTTCGAGAAAACCACCTGAAACATAAAAAATCTGCTCGTCGCTGTCGGTAATAACGCGCACCGGGCCGGGCTTCAGCCCGGTGATCAACGGCGAGTGGCCGTGCGATACACCGAGGTCGCCCAGCATGCCGGTGGCTATCACGGTTTCCACTGCACCGGAAAAGATCGCCTCTTCGGCGCTGACGATTTCACACTGTATTGTCGACATAATGTTTCTCTGGCGCGCAACCGCGGGGACAGTTTACTCTTTGCGATTGTGGCGAAAAGTAAACTGTCCCCCTGGTTTTAGATGGACTTCGCCTTCTCGATTGCTTCTTCGATACCGCCAACCATGTAGAACGCCTGCTCGGGCAGGTGGTCGTATTCGCCAGCCAGGATACCCTTGAAGCCGCTGATTGTTTCTTTCAGCGACACGTATTTGCCAGGCGAGCCTGTGAAGACCTCCGCAACGGTGAACGGCTGTGACAGGAAGCGCTCGATTTTGCGCGCACGGTTAACCGTCTGTTTGTCTTCCTCAGACAGTTCATCCATGCCGAGGATGGCGATGATGTCCTTCAGCTCCTTGTAACGCTGCAGTACGCCCTGCACACCGCGTGCTACGTCGTAATGTTCCTGGCCAATGATCAGCGGGTCGAGCTGGCGCGAGGTTGAATCGAGCGGATCCACCGCGGGGTAAATACCTTTCGCAGCGATATCACGGCTCAGCACAACGGTTGAGTCAAGGTGCGCAAAGGTGGTGGCAGGCGAGGGGTCTGTAAGGTCATCTGCCGGTACATAGACTGCCTGGATCGACGTGATGGAACCGGTTTTGGTTGAGGTGATGCGTTCCTGCAACACACCCATCTCTTCAGCCAGCGTGGGCTGGTAACCTACCGCCGAAGGCATACGGCCCAGCAGTGCGGATACTTCGGTGCCCGCCAGCGTATAGCGATAAATGTTGTCGACGAACAGCAGAACGTCGCGGCCCTCGTCGCGGAATTTTTCGGCCATGGTCAGGCCGGTCAGCGCAACACGCAAACGGTTGCCCGGCGGCTCATTCATCTGGCCGTAGACCATCGCCACTTTCGACTTGGTAAATTCCTTGACGTTAACAACGCCGGCTTCCTGCATCTCGTAATAGAAGTCGTTACCTTCGCGGGTACGCTCACCCACGCCGGCAAACACCGAAAGGCCGGAGTGTTCGGTCGCGATGTTGTTGATCAGCTCCATCATGTTAACTGTCTTGCCCACCCCGGCGCCGCCGAACAGGCCAACCTTGCCGCCTTTCGCGAACGGGCACACAAGGTCGATAACCTTGATGCCGGTTTCGAGCAGTTCATTGGAGGCAGCGAGCTCATCGTAGGCCGGTGCCTTGCGGTGAATCGAGGCCTTGTCATGTGCAGCGAGCGGGCCTTTTTCATCGATGGGGTTGCCGAGCACATCCATGATGCGGCCGAGTGTAGCCTCGCCAACAGGCACAGACACCGGCGCGTTGGTATTTTCAACCGTGAGGCCGCGACGTACGCCTTCAGAGGAGCCCATCGCGATCGCGCGCACAATACCGTCGCCCAGCTGTTGCTGCACTTCAAGGGTCAGGCCCTTTTCAGGCACAATCAGTGCATCGTAGATTTCGGGCACTGCCTCGCGTGGAAATTCCACGTCGATAACTGCACCAATAATTTGAACGATATGTCCGCTACTCATTCCGCGTTCCTCTTTAAACTCGCTGTGATCGCGTTTAGGCTCTGTCTAATTGACCAAACAAGACCCGTAAACTGTTTGTTCTGTTGCTACCGCGGCCTGGTGCCGGAAGATCTCCCAACACCGGCCGCTACATCAAGCCACGTTTCAAAAGCTCGATGCTTTTCAAATTCTCAAAAGCCACCACAAAAGCGCGTGGTTATGTTTCTCGAGCCTCGCGCCTCGCGCCTATCTCAATTCAGCAGGCGATTCATTTACTCGCCAACGATTTCAATTTACATTCGTTGGCGAAGAACGAGGGCGGGTGGAAAGTATTGGTCCATTTCAGGACCGTCGGGCCGCATGGACGCGGCCCGCGAGCGTACAGGATGTGTTTACAGCGTGTCCTGAAA
>JBATGO010000183.1:0-5861 GCA_049665845.1 Pseudomonadales bacterium
CAAAAAAGGCAGTTAAAGGCGGACGTGGCGAAATTGGTATACGCGCTGGATTTAGGTTCCAGTGGGGCGACCCGTGAGAGTTCGAGTCTCTCCGTCCGCACCAAAAGTGCACTAACATAAGTGCCAGGTATTGAATCGCCGGGCGTTTCAGTGCTTTTAATCAAGCGGTAAACAAACCATTCGAGGTGGTTGCAAATGCGAGTTTCTGTGGAAACCCTGTCACGCCTGGAGCGCAAGCTCACGCTGGCGATTCCGGCCGAGGAAATCGACGCCGAAGTCCAGAAACGTGTGGCGGATACAGCCAGGAAGGTCCGGCTGGACGGCTTTCGCCCCGGCAAGGTTCCTCGCAAGGTCGTACAGCAACGTTTCGGTGATGCGCTGCGCGCGGAAGTGGTCGGTGAAGTAACCAACCAGTCTTTCCAGCAGGCCGTTTCGCAGGAGTCGTTGAATCCGGTAGGCACTCCACGTATTGATTTCACCCGTAACGAAGTAGGCGCGGACCTCGAAGTGGTCGCGACGTTCGAAGTTTTCCCCGAGGTTGAACTGGCCGATCCGGCGCAAATTGCGCTGGAAAAGTTCACCGCCAGCGTTACCGATGACGATGTCGACGCGATGATTGAAAAGCTGCGCGAGCAGCGCGGTGACTGGAACGAAGTCGAGCGTGCGGCAGTAAAAGGGGACCAGCTGAATATCGATTTTCGTGGCACACGCGGCGGCGAGCCCTTTGACGGGGGTACTGCAGATGGTGTTGATCTTGTGCTTGGCGAAGGCAAGATGATTGCGGGTTTTGAAGAGGGCCTGGAAGGCGCGAACGCTGGTGCGGAGCGTACTCTCCAGCTGAAATTTCCCGAGGATTATCACGCCGCGGAACTCGCTGGTGCCGATGTCGAGTTTGCCGTTAGCGTAAATTCAGTAAGCGAGCGCGTAAAGCCCGAGCTAAACGATGAATTCTTCGGAGCGTTTGAAGTTGAAGGCGGTTACGATGAATTTCGCGTGAAGGTGAGGGACAACATGGAAACCCAGCTTAAGGACGCTATCGAAAATCACCTCAAGCAGCAAGTAATGAATGGGTTGGTAAAGCAGAATGATGTCGAATTGCCAAAAGTCATGATCGAGCAGGAAATTGAATCGCTGCGCCAGCAAACGATTTCGCGATTTGGCGGCAATGCAGGAGAATTCGATAAATCCCTGCTGCCGGATGAGATGTTTGAAGCGCAGGCGCGCAAGCGGGTAGCCCTGGGCGTGATTCTCAACCAGATAGTCAAACAGTACGAAATTCGCCCCGAGCGCGAGCAGATCATCGATTTTATCGATGACATTGCACAGTCTTACGAAAATCCCGACGAAGTGCGCAACCTGTACATGAGCGATGAAGCCAGGCTGCAACAGGTCAACATGATGGTGGTTGAAAAGCTGGTGGTTGAAAAGCTGTCGGCAATGGCAAAACCCGATGAAAAAACCGGCAGTTACGATGAAGTCATGGCTGCCAACCAGGTGATTTCGCAGGGCTGATCGATCCCGCGCCCTTTTTTTACCGGATCAACCCGCGTCACAAAAAGTCGAGTGCAGGTATCCCACGCGCTGATGCACCGACAATATTGCGGAAAATGCCCCTTTGATCGCGCAATTGTTTTTCGCCGCGGCTAAACTGATTGTCTGGGCAGGACGTAAAATCGAGCGATTCCCCACCGCCGTGATGGATTCGACCTTTAGCGCAATTCGCCGCCGCACAAAGCGGGATTCTGTGACGGCCTGAGCTGGCTCTGGACATAAAAATGTGATGGATCCCGAATTGCACACCCGATCTGCGGTCTATGGTCATAGTTGTAGGCTTTCCCTGTACGCATAGTCCCATTAAAAGACCATCTGGAGATACCACATTGACCGCATATGACAACCATGCCGACGTCATCACCAACCTCGGCCTGATTCCGATGGTGGTAGAGCAGACCGCACGCGGCGAACGTTCCTTCGATATCTATTCGCGCCTGCTCAAAGAGCGTGTGATATTCGCTGTCGGTCCGGTCGAAGACAACATGGCGAACCTGATTGTCGCCCAGTTGTTGTTCCTAGAGTCGGAAAATCCCGACAAAGACATTAGCCTGTACATTAATTCGCCCGGCGGCGCGGTTACAGCCGGGTTGGCAATCTACGACACCATGCAGTTCATCAAGCCCGATATCAGCACAATTTGCCTGGGCCAGGCGGCCAGCATGGGTGCCTTCCTGTTGGGAGGCGGAGCGAAAGGCAAGCGCTATTGTCTGCCCAACAGCAGGGTAATGATTCACCAGCCCAGCGGCGGCGCACAGGGCCAGGCAACCGATATCGATATCCAGGCGAAAGAAATACTGATTATTCGCGAGAAGTTGAACCGTTTGATGGCCGAGCACACCGGGCAGGATTTTGATCGTATCGTGCTGGATACGGAGCGGGATAATTTCATGAATGCCGAGCAAGCCAAAGCATACGGCCTCGTCGACGAGGTACTGGCTAAACGGCCACATGGAGCGGCATAGGGATTCGAACTGGTTATTTATTGATCGTGGTTGGCGCCAGCAAGTGTTAACCCGAATGTACGGTATTATCCTGAACGTATAGTGCTCTGCAAGTCTTTAAATTCAGTTTGATTTTGCGTATAAATCGGTAGCGATCCGGACTACATGCGGTTCCTGGCCCGGCGCGGGAGCAGCCTGCGCCGGGGCGTGTTTCCCGGGATCAGAATAAGCCAAAGCAGGCTACGGGTCGTAAACAGGGTGAGGTAGCGGGCAGATGAGCGAAAAAGGTAAAGACGGCGACAACGGCAAGTTGCTCTACTGCTCTTTTTGCGGCAAGAGCCAGCACGAGGTGCGCAAGCTGATTGCGGGTCCGTCAGTCTTTATTTGCGACGAGTGCGTCGACCTGTGTAACGACATCATCCGCGAGGAAGTACAGGAAAGCGGCGCTGACTCCCAGGGCGACAAACTGCCCACCCCGTCGGAACTCAACGCAACACTCGATGAGTATGTTATTGGCCAGACACGCGCCAAGAAGGTGTTGTCGGTTGCGGTTTATAACCATTACAAACGCCTGCGCCAGGGCGAGCCTTCGCGCGACGAGGTTGAGCTTGGCAAAAGCAACATCCTTCTGGTTGGGCCCACCGGCAGTGGTAAAACCCTGCTTGCCGAAACGCTCGCTCGCCTGCTTGATGTGCCTTTCACAATCGCCGATGCGACTACCCTCACAGAAGCGGGGTATGTAGGCGAAGACGTCGAAAACATCATCCAGAAACTGCTCCAGAAATGTGACTACGACGTCGACAAGGCGCAGGTAGGCATTGTCTACATTGATGAGATCGACAAGATTTCACGCAAGTCCGATAACCCTTCGATTACGCGGGATGTGTCCGGTGAGGGCGTGCAGCAGGCACTGCTGAAACTCATCGAGGGTACGGTTGCCTCCGTGCCCCCGCAAGGCGGGCGCAAGCATCCGCAGCAGGAATTTCTGCAGGTCGACACCTCGAATATCCTGTTTATCTGTGGCGGTGCGTTCGCCGGTCTCGACAAGGTTATTCGCGACCGCTCCGAAAAAAGCGGTATCGGTTTTAATGCCGAAGTGAAAAGCAAGGATAATGCCAAGAACTTCGGTGAAACCCTGCACGAGTTGGAGCCGGAAGACCTGGTGCGTTACGGCTTGATACCCGAGTTTGTTGGTCGCCTGCCGGTCATCGCGACGCTGGAGGAACTCGATGTAGAAGCGCTGGTGCGCATTCTTACCGAGCCGCGCAATGCGCTGACCAAGCAGTACAGTAAACTTTTCGAAATGGAAAACGTCGAGATCGACTTTCGTCGGGATGCGCTGCAAGCAATCGCGCGCAAGGCCATGGCACGCAAGACCGGTGCGCGTGGCCTTCGCTCTATTCTGGAATCGGTGCTGCTCGACACCATGTACAACATTCCCTCACAACAGAATGTGTCCAAGGTCGTCATCGATGCATCGGTGATCGACGGCGATTCGGAACCGCTGATCGTCTACGAGAAAAGCGCAGAGCCCAAAACTGCCGCCGACGATTCCTGACTGCCCGCTTTCCGCGGGCGCTGTCTGGCTGCCCCATCAAGGCCGCTAGCCGGTACTTGAATCCTGCGCGATTCGCCCCCATCTTGCGAACATGGCTTGCAACGTTGGCTTGAGTAAAGCAGCCTGGCAAGCCGTTGCCAGCGTCCAACTGCGAACGCGGAGGATTCCCGCGGAAGCTTGTCTAAACAGTGTTAAAGTAGTTTTTTTAAGCGCGTAATGAGCGCTGTCCATGCCCGCAAGCGGGCTTTCGGGGTTTTATATGAGTCTTTCACTGCCGGTTCTGCCCTTGCGCGATGTCGTGGTTTACCCGCAGATGGTGGTGCCGCTTTTCGTGGGCCGCGAAAAATCCATTCATGCGCTGGAGGCGGCGATGAAGCAGGAAAAGCAGATCCTGTTGCTGGCACAAACCGCGCCGGACACCAACGATCCGGATCTTGAGGCACTTTACAGGGTCGGCACTGTAGCAACGGTACTACAGCTACTGCATTTGCCGGATGGCACAGTAAAAGTGCTGGTCGAGGGTGGGCATCGCGCTCGCGTGCTGGGTCTTGCAGAAGCGGACCAGAAAAGCGAAATGCCTTTCATGAGCGTTGCTTATGAATTGTGTGAGGACACCATGGTCGATGAGGCTGAAAGCGCCGAAATGACCGCACTGCTTACAGCGCAATTTGAGCAGTACGTTAAGGCCAGTAAAAAGGTCCCCGCGGAAGTGTTGGGTTCGCTTGCCGGCATTGATTCTGTCACGCGCCTGGTCGATACCATCGCCACGCACTTGGCGCTTGAAGTCAAACAGAAGCAGAAAGTACTAGAGCAGCCAGCGGTTGCGGAACGTGCCGAACTGCTGATGGGCTTTATGGACGCAGAACTTGAGCTGTCGCGCGTCGAGAAAAAAATTCGCGGTCGCGTGAAAAAGCAGATGGAGAAATCGCAGCGCGAGTACTACCTCAACGAGCAGATGAAGGCGATCCAGAAAGAGTTGGGCGACCTCGATGAGGCGGGCAATGAGTTCGATGAACTCGAGGAGAAAATTACCAAGGCCGGTATGCCGCCGGAGGCGAAGAAAAAAATTTCAGGTGAGATGAACAAGCTGAAAATGATGTCGCCGATGTCTGCCGAGGCTTCGGTGGTGCGTAGTTATATCGACTGGATGATCAGCATCCCCTGGAAAAAGAAAAGCAAGGTGCGTTACGACCTTGAAAAGGCACAGAAGATTCTCGACAAGGATCACTACGGCCTGGAAGAAGTAAAAGATCGCATTATCGAATATCTTGCGGTGCAGCGTCGTGTGAAAAAACTGAAAGGGCCTGTGCTATGCCTGGTTGGTCCTCCGGGCGTGGGAAAAACTTCGCTGGGCGAGTCAATCGCGCGTGCAACGAATCGAAAATTTGTTCGTATGGCGCTTGGGGGTGTACGCGATGAAGCTGAAATTCGCGGCCACCGGCGCACCTATATCGGGTCGATGCCGGGCAAGATCCTGCAAAAGCTGTCCAAGGTCAGTGTGCGCAATCCACTGTTCCTGCTCGACGAAATAGACAAGATGGGTATGGATCATCGTGGTGATCCGGCCTCGGCCTTGCTCGAGGTACTGGACCCCGAGCAGAACCATACATTCAATGACCACTACCTCGAGGTTGACTACGACCTGTCAGACGTGATGTTCGTCTGTACTTCCAATTCAATGAATATTCCGGCGCCACTGCTCGATCGTATGGAGGTGATACGCATTCCTGGTTATACCGAAGACGAAAAACTCAATATTGCCCAGCGTTATCTGTTGCCCAAGCAAATTGAAGTCAACGGTGTGCAGG
>JBATGO010000184.1:0-4351 GCA_049665845.1 Pseudomonadales bacterium
ATCCTGCACAATACCCTGGAAACCGAACCCGATGACCAGGCCGATTACCGAGGCACTTGCCAGATAGGAAGTTAACGAGACGCTAAATTCATGGAGTATGAGTCCAGGTACAACGAAATACACTGAGCAAACAATTGCGCTGGTCGCCAGCGTACCAATCCAGCGCAATTTCTGGTATTTATTACCTGCCGGGTACACTAATGAGCGCGTGGGCGACCGACCGCCGCATTTTACTGCAGATAATATTTTCAATCTGCGTCTTGACCTTATTGCTTTATATTCTTGAGCAGCCCTATGCCTGATGCACCGCACGAAAAAACAAGCGCTTCGGTTGCAAGCGCAGGGTTGCCGGAGGCGTCGCCCGGCGTTGAAAAAGAGCTGCGCAATACAGGTATTGATCCCGACCGACTATCGATATTCAAATTTGGGCAGAAACAGCTTCTCGGGAAGCCAGCCTTATCGAGCTGGATTAAGCGCACTTTATTTGCGCTTGGTCTCTGGTTATCTGCGCATTTAATCGGCCTTGCAGGTATTGAACTGGCAGAGTATGTGCAGGCAGCATTGGCCTTGATTATTGGGCTAATCATCATCCAGTCCGCTTGCGAGGCCATGATAACAGCTACTGAGCGGCTTGCCGCGCGGTTACACTGGAATCATTATGTGGCCGGGACGGTTGTAGAAATCCTGTCTACATTGCCGGAGCTTGCAGTCATCGTATTTATCATACCGGTGAGCCCCTTGATGGCTTTTGTGATTGCGTTAATCACCATTTATAACAATGCACTTGTATTCAGCCTCTATTCCTATTTTTTACCCAAGAACAGGCAGGGTAAATATTTGATGCCGACGCCGATTACCGAGGCCGGTACGCAGATCCTGATTGGCGGCGCGGCAATGGGTTTGATTCTTGGTCTTGTGATGCTTGCCTTCGCGTCTACATCCGGAGCAAAAAATAGTTTCGCGCCAATCGACATGATATTTATCGGCGTCATTTTATCAGCGATATTTGTTGTTTATCTTTACAAGCTTGTGTCTAACTATTCCGATGAAGAAGCTGAAGTTCGTGAAAGCCTTGGCATGTCGCAAGAAGATATAGAACAGCGCCTTCGCCTGGTTTACGAGCATGTTGAAAAAACATCTTTCCCCGCAATCGCAGGGATTTTTATTGTCGCCTTGTTGGGTTCATTACTCGGTGGTGATCAGGTCTCGATTTTTGCAACCACAATGTTACGGGATATGGAAATCAACATTGTATTAACAGCACTGCTGCTCGCTGTTTTCGCTGGCATGAGCGAATACGTCATTCTTTGGAAGTCGCATAAGAAAAAAGAGTATGGTATCGCGCTAGCCAACGCTTTCGGCGGCATAACCCAGGTGATGTTCCTGGTGCTGCCATTTACTTTGGTCAGTATTGCTGCATACCAGGTATTTATAAACAATGATCACGCCGCGCTACCTATCCAGTTCAGCCTCACAAATATTTTTCTTTTATTGTTTCTCTTCCCGACTTTTTACACACTATCGGCGCTGCTTGAAGAGGATCATACATTGGGAATTCTGGATACTGTGATCATGGTAGGCATAATCCTCTTTTTGATTGTACTGTTGGTTACCTATGGCGCTGCGTCCTGATGATCTTATTCGCAAAGTTTATTTTTTAAATGATGCACTTTGCGCGGGGAAGCGAATGTTTGTTACGTTAACCTTGAAGAACGGGAAATAATCCGGCGTGGCGAAAAAGTTTCCGGCCTCTATCCTGGTGGGCAGGCAATATCCACCAAATTCCCTGTAGCCGGAAAGGTAGCCACCGAATGGCTGCAGTTGGAATTCTCGCTGTGCGTTCGCATTGGACCAGCGCTGAAAGACCACTTCTCTTATCTTGCCGTCTGCATCTACGGTGAGGTCTACGGCCTGGGACATATCCAGGTGCTGCACCGTAACCCGTGATTTTTCATCGTCGATTGCCTCCCATCGCACATGCTCTGAAGGCAGCAATGCAGCGGGTGACCAGAACACGGCCTCTGCTACGTAGCGACCGAAGGCGGAGCGTGCGTGATCGGGAGTTCCTCCGGCCCGCGCCACCGGAAACAGCAGCGCCAGCCAGAAGCGGCTCCAGCTTTGACTGTTTATTGCTGCGTCGGAACCGCTGATATCGATTAATCCCTTGGCTGCTTTGAGTTTCCAGACAAAGCCGTAAGGTGCCGCGAGTATCTGATCAGCGCGCATTTCCACATAATTCGGTCTGGTTTTGTTGCCAAGCGCAAACTCGCCTTGCATGTGCAATTCTGCGACCGTGTAAAGCGGCGCGCCGGCCTGGATCGCGAAACGAAAAAAACGCTGTGCTGGTCCGGGCAGGCTTTCGATAACGGACGGATCAAATAACGCTGGGTTGCGCGGCTGATGCGCGGCAAGCGATTCCCATGCCGCGCTATCTTCCCGGTAGTCCCGCCAGCGCAAACCGCCCACTGCGATTAAGGCGACAAGGATTACAGCAATAACAATTGTAATAACATTAACAAACAGCATACCCATGGCTGGATAAACCTTGTTACTCAGGGTTTTGAGTTATTCGTTTTGGCAGGCCTGGCCCCGGGGCAGGATCGCCAGCACCTCGCATTCACACAGTAATTCGGGGCGGCAAACCGGCGCTTCAACCATTGTATTTGCAAAGCCTGTAAAGCCCTGTTCTTGCAATTTTCCAGTCAAGCGATCGGCATCTTGCGCATGTTTGAGGTAGGTCACGGCCGAGACGATATCACCAAAACCGGCGCCCTGTGCCTTGAGCAGTTCAGTCACATTCAGCACCATTCGCGCGGCCTGTGCCTCCAGGTCATTGATATTCACCGACTTGCCGGTTTCGTCGAGACTGGCTGTGCCGGAGACAAACAGCGCATCGCGATTAGATTCCGCAACACGCATGCCGCGGGAAAAATCGGCGCCGTAGGAGGGCGCTTCGTTAAGCGTGGGTGTAGTCATCAATGTTCGCTGCGGCGAGGGCGTGCCTTTTACCGCATATACAACCAGGCAAAGATCATGGTTATCCGGCACCAGGCCTGCGCCGATGCCGGTACTGGCAGGCGGCGGATGGATATTGCGCTGGTTGAAAAACTCGCGCCTTGCACGGTTCAGGCTTGCGTAGTCCCGCTCCATTTCGCGTAAATAAATCCATGTACGCACCACGTCGCCAAATCCCATGTTGGCCTGCTCCAGCATTTGCTCTGCGAAGGCAAACATCGCCTGCGTTTGTTCGTAGGCATTGTTACCGGGCCCGTACAGCGCGCCTGAGTAAAGCCGGGATTCATGACCCATGTGCACCAGCAGGCCTTGCGAGCGTGCGCACTCCGTACAGGCACATGCAGGCGAGGCCGTGGTTATTTGCAGCGCATTGCCAGCTGTGTTTTTGAGCGGTAGCACCGCCTGTACAGAAATTTCCAGCCATGCCTGTGCATCCAGCGGCGCTTGTTCGATCTCTGTTATCGACGCGTGGTGGGTAGCAGAATGTGATGATGTATTTACTGCGGAGCCTGCCGCTGCGTTTGTATTGTTTGCAAAAACGCGCTGGCGCGCTGCCCGAACCGCATCGATATTGACTTGCTGTTCACGCAGGAAAACGGTTTCAGAAACGATATTCGCCGGCGTGGCGCCCCGCTCTCGTAGCAGGTCGCGCACCGCCTGGTAAACAGCCTCGGCTTGCTCGCTTGCGCCAGCGCGCCCGGCAGGGGGTTTGCAGGTGAAAAAAAGTTCGCTTGCTTCAGGGCCGACCAGTCGATGCAGGACGATCGGGCATCCATGATGCTCAATCGTCTCGGCTGCAAAAATCGTGGACATTGCCATATGCGGGCAACAGAAAGGCCCGGAAATTATTCCGGGCCTTTCTGTTGCTGCAGTGCTTAGGTAAGCTGGAGAGTCGGTACAGTTGCCATCCTCAAGCTAGCAGCCATCGGTAGGCAGCGTGCCTTGCGAAGAGAAAAACGTAAAGCTGGCAGGTTTATTCTGTTCGAAGCAGTTTCCAGTGCCTGGCTCAGGCCCGGCTGGCGGAGGGGTCTGGACATACAGAATGTCGACCCCTGGCAGTGGTAGCGGGGGTGGATTTTGCCCATTGCCAGCAAGCGTGTTCATGGCCACGAGATTGTTATTCGCGGACGGATCTGCAATCGGCGGGCTGTTTATGCAGTTTCTCGCGGGGTCGCCCAGCGAGGTTGCGGTACACCAGCCCAGCACGCCAATACCGGCGCCGTTGTTACCTTCAATGTTGTTTTTGGCAATGGTGTGACCACTCACGCCCAGCATCAGTACGCCATAACCCGCAGGCAGGCCGCCCTGGAAGCTGGTTATCGGAGCGGGATTGGGC
>JBATGO010000185.1:0-2642 GCA_049665845.1 Pseudomonadales bacterium
GTTCGATGTAGTCAAAGATGTCGATCCTGGCCTCCGCCAAAGTGACGTAACGGCGACGGTTAACCCGCTCCCGTTTCTTTTGCCGAAGCAGCTTTCCGCTGATGCATCTATCAGCGCTACTGCTAAAGTCACTCATCGAACAGACCAGGCCATGCCCCTTCAGGAACTGCTGGTACTCAAGGCTGGTACAGTGGCAGCCACTGTAAACCCCCAATCTCCAAAGCATCTAGAAGTAGAGGGTTGCGCTGGCTCCAGTATATTTTTGGGCGGTACACCGCGTATCGCTGAGTGCGGCCGTTCATTGTTGTAAGTCCATCGCCACTGCGTGGCCAGCCATTGGGCATGCTCGATCGATTCGAACAGGTGCAGGTTGAGGCATTCGTGTCGCGCTGTGCGATTGAACCGCTCGATGTACGCATTCTGTGAAGGCTTGCCGGGCTGTATGTACATTAGTGTAATGTTATTGCTGTTTGCCCAGTCGATTAGTGCCTGGGCAATGTATTCCGGCCCGTAGTACATTTGGAACGAAAGCAAAGTGGTATTTCTCATAATTTAGTGACCACAGCGGCAATTGTTTCTCTTAAAGTATGAGTGCGATTTCTTACCATAGGAGAATGCCGCCATGGCCAATCGAAATGATACCGCCAATCCTCCCACATTTGTAGCAATTGATATTTCCAAGGATCGAAATGATGTATTGATCCAGCAGCCAAGCAAGGTTAGGCGTCGAATGAAGATAACCAATGAACGTATTGATCACGACCGACTGATCTCGATTCTAAGCAAGCTGAATACAGATATCGACGTCGGTTTTGAGGCGACTGGAAATTATCATCGCACTATTGCCTGGCGACTTATTAATGCCGGGTTCAACGTACATCTTATTTCTTCTGTAGCACTTGCGAGAACAAGAGAGGCGCTTCACAACAGCTGGGACAAAAATGATCCAAAGGATGCGCAAGTTATTCTTTATATGCTGTCCCTCGGTCAGGTACAACATTATCACGACCCGCTTCAAAACGGCACGAATGACTATCAGGAGCTGTCCAAAACTCACGAAGCAATTTCAAAGAACAAAACTGAAGTCCTGCACCGTTTGCAGACACACTATTTACCGTTGTATTTCCCTGAAATAGATAAGTTTCGTCATAATTCTCGCAGTCAGTGGTTCTTCCGGTTTCTTTACCGCTTCCCAACGCCAGGCATTGTACTAGCGCTAGAGCGTGAGGCATTTATTACTGAGGCGTGGGATCTGATCGGCCGCAAGGTCAATAAAAGGCTGGTTTTATCGGACATTTACGACACTGCTCTATCATCTACGGGGCTCCCCATCGGCGCGGATTCAACAGCACTGGTGATGTACCGATTGGTGGTTAACCCGATGCTTCAACTTATCCAGGCCCGCGATGAGATTGAAAAGCAGTGCGTTACTGTGCTTGGCGAGCACCCTGATTTTCTTAGGCTTCAACAGATTCCTGGTATTGGCCCAATCAATGCGCTGACCGTTCTCGCTGAGGCTGGTGACTTACGACGCTTCGGACACTATCGCCAGTTCTTGAAGTTCTGCGGTCTAGATTTAGCGACTCATCAGTCAGGAAAATTTAGAGGCCACAGCAAACTCTCAAAGTATGGTAATGCTCGTCTAAGGCGTACATTTTGGATGGCTGGACAGATCGCCATACGACAACGGGAAAATAGCTTTAGAGAAAAATTTGAACGTTACACAGCGAGGGACCGAAACAACAAAGACCTTCGGCGCAAGGCGCTGACTGCCGTAGCCGCCAAGATGGCTACAATATCGTATTCCGTGATAAAACACGAAACCGATTATCGCCCTTTTTTTGGGGTGCGATAACCAGGCGGATGAACCCCTATCTGTAGGGCCGTTGAGACAATGATCTCGTAGATAATGTTTGGGTCGTCTGTCTGGAACTGTATCTCGTGTTAGGAATGGTGAGGGCTGCGGTGGCAGACCCTGTGTTGACTATGGGCGAGAACTCTCCAATTTAAGGCAGATGGAAGCTTGGATCATCGTGAGAGTCTCGTTCGCGCTGCCAAATTGGCGCGCATAGAGAGCTATTGCCTGAAAGCAGATTGACTTCCGAATGTAGAACGTTGTCGCAACGAATGGTGGCTGGCTTATCGCGCTTGAAGCGCCTTCTGGGTAGTATGCGCAGGTTCATCCCCAACTCTCCGTAAATCCGCTAAACGCGCTTGTGGTTCCAGCCAAAACGCTTGACGTTACGCAGGTAATCCCAACAAAGTCAATAGCCCCAACGCTTGTTCACTGTCGTTAAACGCAACAGCCAATCTGCGATCTCCGCGTTCTCATTCAGCAATCGCGGCTGGTAGTGATAGGTGCTCTCGCTGATCGAAAATACTTCACAAACCAGTCGAATACTGGCGCCGCACGGCGATCTCGCCCATTCTGCCATCGCCTTGCGTCGGGATGGCGTCACCACTTTTTTTCGATCGCCTCCCTGGCGATCTCGCCTTTCAGTTTTTCCTCGGCATACATCTTTTTCAAGCGGCGGTTCTCGTTTTCCAGTTCCTTCATCCGCTTGATCATCGACGTATCCATGCCACCGTACTTGGCACGCCATTTATAAAAACTGGTATTGCTCATGCCGTGCTCCCGGCAC
>JBATGO010000186.1:0-4120 GCA_049665845.1 Pseudomonadales bacterium
GTTCAGGCGTGCGCTCATGTCCCACTGCACCCCGCTGACGATTTGCTGCATTGATCGACTCACCGATGCACGCAGGTCTACCGCAGGATAAATGCCCTGCGCGGCGAGCGAGCGGGAAAGGATGACATGCCCGTCGAGAATCGCGCGTGCAGCGTCTGCAACCGGATCATTGATATCGTCGCCTTCAGTAAGCACTGGATATAAACCGGTTATCGAACCGCCGTTTCCGCTGCCATTGCCGGCGCGTTCAACCAGTTGCGGCAATCGTGCAAACACTGACGGCGGGTAGCCGCGCGTCGCCGGTGGCTCGCCGGTGGCAAGCGCAATTTCCCGCTGCGCCTGTGCATAGCGGGTTAACGAATCAAACAGCAGCAACACCCGTTTGCCACGATCGCGAAAGTGCTCCGCGATGCGCGATGCGTAAAGCCCGGCACGCAGGCGCATCACCGGGGTTTCGTCTGCCGGAGCAGCGACAACTACCGACTTGTGCAGGCCACGAGGGCCGAGATTGGATTCGATAAATTCGCGTACTTCGCGACCGCGTTCGCCGACCAGGGCAACAACTACCACATCGGCACGGGTAAACCGCGTCATCATGCCAAGCAGTACGCTTTTTCCCACACCACTTCCTGCGAACAGGCCCATACGCTGCCCACAGCCGATGCTGAGCGCAGCGTTAATGGAACGAATGCCGACATCCAGCTGGCGGGTAATCGGCTCGCGTTGCAATGGATTGATCGGGTGAGGATAAAAATCCGCGAATTCAGCACCCTGCAGCGCGCCAGCATCATCGAGTGGCTCGCCAACACCGTCGAGCACACGGCCGAGCAAGGCATCGCCCACTGGCACACGCGATTCAGCAATAAGCGGCACCACGCGCGCACCGGGGTTGAGTCGCTCGATGCGGTGCAGCGGCATCAGGAAAGTGCGGTTTCGGTCGAATCCCACCACTTCTACTTCAGCAGCACCCCCATCGGGTCGTTCCAGTAAACAACGACCACCCAGCGCGACATTGATGCCGCGCGCTTCCAGCGTAATCCCAACCACGCGCGTTACCTGCCCTTGCGCGCGTAACGGCGGAATAGCAGGCTGGCGCGCTGCGGCACGACTGAAATAATCGAGCACCGTGCTAATCCTCTTCCGGTTTGCCTGTCTCGCGCTGATCCTCGAACACCGCTGCTACGATTTCCTGCAAGCGCCGCTCAATACTGGCATCGACGTGACTGAATTCAGCGTCAATAAAAGCGTCACCGCGCTGCAGTTTTTCGTCGGCGGCGAGTTGCCACTCGGGCTTGACCAGGCCAGGTTGCGCGCGCAAAATTTCCAGGTCTGCCGGGTGCATGCGCAGGCTGACATGTTGCTCGCCCATTGGCAGCGCTGCCAGCGCGCGCTTTACAATCAACGGGATGCTTTGCGCGGCTGCAGCACTGAGTTCACGCAGGCATACGCCCTCTGCGATCTTGCGCACGATGATAACCAGCGCCTCGGTAAGCGCAGCTTGTTCTGCCGTTACCTGCACGGTTACCGCATCGACCAGTGCCCTTAGCTGTGCCTGCAGCTGTTCGGTTTGCTCGCGCCCCAACTCCCGAGCACGCGCCTCGCCTTCGGCGTAGCCTTTTTGATAACCCTCTGCGCGCCCGGAATCGTGACCGTGCTCGCGCGCCTCGCGCGCCAGTTCATCCAGCCTGCTGCGTGTCAATGGTCCATGCAATTCAGCCCGTACTTCGCGCTGCGCATGGCGATGCGTCGGTGTACGCGCCGAATAGCCTGCATTGCGGCGCTCAGCCTGAACGATGCGCGCATCGCCAAGTTCAGGCAGCAGCCATGACTCCGCCGTCGATTCACCAGCTAGTTGTGTCATGTATCAGGTTACCGCGGAGCGATTAGATAGACGGAAACAGCACAGTTACGGCTGCACACTTGCAGGACACCGTCGACGCGCTGCACTAGAGCATCTGGTCACCGGAGCCGCCCAGCATGATTTCACCGGCATCGGCCATGCGTTTGGCAACGACCAGAATTTCTTTTTGTGCCGCTTCGACATCGCTGACCCGCATCGGACCCAGCGCCTCGAGGTCGTCGCGCAACAGGTCAGCGGCGCGCGCGGACATGTTGCCGAATATTTTGTTGCGCAACTCTTCATCGGCGCCCTTCAGCGCAACCACCAGCACTTCAGTAGAAACTTCGCGCAACAGCGCCTGAATACCCCGGTCGTCCACGTCCATGAGGTTGGCAAACACGAACATCAAATCCTGAATCGTGTTCGACAGGTCCTCATCGACTTCAGTCAGCGCGTCCATGATTTCCGTTTCAATACTGCCATCGAGATTGGTCATGATATCGGCCGCAACCTTGGTGCCACCGATACGCCGTTTTTGCGTGGAAGAACTGCCGGCAAACTGCCGTTCAAGAATATTGTTCAGCTCCATCAGCGCATCGGGCTGCACCGTGTCGAGCCTGGCGACGCGCAGGATGATATCGAGTCGCATTGACTCGGGCAGGAAAGCGAGTACTTCGGCGGATAAATCGCTTTCAAGGTAGGCGATGACAATGGCCTGGATTTGCGGGTGCTCCTGCCGGATGATGTCCGAGATCGCGCGTGCGTCCATCCACTTGAGCGTGTCCAGCCCCTGCGTATTGCCGCCCAATAGTATGCGGTCAATAATTCCGGAGGCTTTCTCCGCGCCGAGCGCCTTGGTCAGCATATTGCGTACGTAGTTGTCCGTACCCATGCCGAGGCCGGTACTGTCGGTCATCTCGGCAATAAATTCCTCGAATACCTGTTCAATGCGTTCGCGCTTGATATCGCTGAGTGACGCCATGGTGCTGCCAATCCGCTGCACTTCCTTGGGACCCAACTGCTTGAGCACGGCTGCGGCAGAAGCTTCTCCGATTGTCAGCAACAGGATCGCCGCTTTTTCAACGTAGGGAATGGTTTTGGTTAGTTCGGTGGCGGCTTCGTTCATCGGAATCTACAGTATCGTTTTGCCGGCGGCTGCTATTATTCGCGGCCTGCCCAGCCCTGCAACACCTGAGCAGCGCGGGCGGGATCGTCATCGACGAGGGTCCTGACCCGGCCTTCTGCCTTCGCGAATTGTTCGCGCGGCGATGGTAACAGGTTCTTCGCCGCGCCCGTCAGGGTGACCGCTCCATCGGGCGCGATCGTCGCCTCACCACCGGCTGCGACTTCGTTAACCGCATTCAGCGCGGCCTGGTGGCGCAATTCGAGTTCCTTGATTTTTTTCGAGTTCTCGGTCAGTCGCCTCATGGTCGGGCGCAGTACCATGAACACGATAATAATAAATGCAAGCACGCCAAGCGCTGTGCGAACCAGTGTCCAGAACCAGGGCTGCTCCCACATTTTGATTTCGATTTCGGGCAAAGGCTCCGGGTCTGCTACAAGGAACGGCGTATTGATCACCGATACGCGGTCGCCGCGGCTGGCGTTGTAGCCCACCGCATTCTCTACCAGTGCGGTGAGTCTATCCAGTTCCTGCTGTGTCCAACCGCTAGCCTCCTCTCCCGCTGCCGCCGCACCGCTGCCGCCAGCCTGGTCATCGACCGCCACGGCGACCGTCAGGCGGGTAATATTGCCGACGCTGTGACGGGTGTGGCTAATGGTGCGGTCGAGTTCGAAATTGCGCGTCGCCAGTTCGCGCGAACGCGTTGGCGCTGCGCCAGCCGCGCCGGCTGCTGCCGCTTCTCCTTCGGCGACACCGAGTTGGCCGGCCTGTGGTGGCTGGTTACTCAGCGCCCCGGGCACGCCCTCGCCGCCACCGTCACCGGCAAGCGTCTGTTCGGTCGTAGTCTGTTCGCTGCGAATTGCAGGAAGGTCGGGATTGAAAATCTCCGCGGTTTGTTCGATACGGGTGAAGTCGAGATCGACCGCAATTTCGGCGCGAAACCTTTCCGCGCCAAGGATCGGCTCCAGCAGGCTGTTAATGCGCTGCAACAGGTCGTTCTCGATCTTGCGGTTGTAGTCGAGCTGGCGTGCAGCGTCGGCATAACGCTCATCCTGCTCGGCAAAATTCGACAGCAGGTTGCCGCGCTGGTCGACCACCGTGACATTGCGCAGCTTCAGATCGGGAACGCTCGACGCCACCAGGTTGGCTATTGCGCG
>JBATGO010000187.1:0-13486 GCA_049665845.1 Pseudomonadales bacterium
CGAGACCGCAATCCGCTCAAGATTGCTCGCATCGAATGACAAGTTTCGTCCCATCGTAGAAAAATTTGTCGCAAGAATGGGCGAGCAGGTGCAAGCTTTCGAGGCTGCATGGGACGAAAAAGACTACGGCAGGTTGGCGGATTTGGCGCCTTGGCTGAAGGGCTCTGGTGGCTCGGTGGGTTTCGATCAATTTTCTTCTGTTGCCGCTGAGCTTGAAGTACAAGCCAAGGCCAGCAACGAAGTGCATTGCGCGGAATTGATTACCGAGATTCGTGACAAGTATGAGCGCATTGACTTAAGCGATGCGCCGGCTGGAGAGCAATCCTCGGCTGCGCCCCCACAGGCTCGCTCTCCGGCGCCGGCAGCAGTGCTGCGCTCCACGCTGCCAGTTTCAAATCCAAAGTTTTGCACTATCGTGCGCAAGTTCGCCGAGCGACTGGAGGAGCAAATGCTGGCTCTGGAGAGCGCGATAAACGCACGCGAATACAACCAGGCTGCAGATCTTGCACACTGGCTCAAGGGTTCAGCAGGCAGTGTTGGATTTGCCGCGTTTACCGAGCCGGCGGCCGAACTGGAGCAGGCCGCCAAGCGCTGCGATGAAGAAGCGATGCTGGAGCAGTTTGCAATAGTCCAGAATTTACACAGCCGCCTGGAAGTGCCTGAAATGCCGAGCCAATCTGCAGATGTTAAACGCGCATGAAAATAGCTGGGCCCGACGGCTGGTTTGGGAGCAAATGTTAAATTTGCCGATGATTTGCTCATTTTGTGAAACAGGCGGGCTCGTATTTATGCGGTCGCAAGCTGAAAGATCCCTGCGGCGCTATAGTTGAATGAAGGCTACACAAAAGCTCACGATGCATCAGTATTTTTCATTAGGCAGGCCATTGTTAAGGCGCGCAGCGACACGAAATGCAAGATCACAACAACCAAAACACGCAACCGAAAACTGACCTGCAGGGAAGTCCCTCGCAAGCGACATCGAGTGCTGTGGTTATGATGGTAGACGACGAGCCCATTATGATGGAGTTGGTGGAAACCTACCTCCAGGAGCATGGTTACAATAATTTTGTCGCGGTAGATCGCTCCTCCGAGGCCATGCAGAAGCTTGAAAAAAGCGCGCCAGATTTGTTATTGCTCGATCTTAATATGCCTGAAGTCAGTGGCTTCGAAATACTTGAAGCGGTGCGTAGTTCCCGCGAATACAAGCATCTTCCGGTCATCGTACTCACCTCCTCGACCGATGCAGAGAGCAAGCTCAAGGCACTGGAACTCGGTGCAACCGACTTCCTTGCCAAGCCGGTGGATCCCAGTGAGTTGATTTTGCGGTTGCGCAATATTCTTACCGTAAAAGCCTACCAGGATCGTTTGGAGAATTATGACGACTTAACCGGCCTGCCCAATCGCAAACTCTTCCTGGACAGGTTGAGTTGGGTGCTCGAGAAGCAACTGGTTGAGCGAGGTGGCTTGGCGGTTCTTACGGTTGCACTGGACAGGTTTAAACAGGTTAACGACAGCCTTGGTCCCAAGGTTGGAGACCAGATTCTCAAGCTGGTGGCGGAGCGGCTGGTCGCAACTTTGCGTGCCATCAATACTGAGAATGGCAGTGAAGAGCAGCGGGCGTGGTCGAATATATCGCGGCTTTCCGGTGATGAATATGCGGTGGTGCTGCCGGGTGTGCTGCACGCTTCCGAGAGTAGCGGGGTTGGCCGCCGTATCCTGGCGTCATTCGAAAATCCATTTACCGTCGCAGGGCAGGAAATTTACCTGACCGCCAGTATCGGCATTGCGCATGCGCCGGAAGATGGCGAAGACAGCGATTTGCTACTCAAGGCAGCGACAGCTGCGACGGCCTACGCAAAAAGCGACGGCGGCAACCAGAGTCGTTTTTATGCCAAGGAAATCAACGAAGAAGCTCGCAAAAGACTCCGCCTCGAGGGCGACCTGCGGCGCGCCCGTGAGGAAAATCAACTTTCCCTGCACTACCAGCCCAAGATCAATGCACTGACCGGCAGGATTGTTGGCGCGGAAGCCTTGCTGCGCTGGCGACACCCCGAACTCGGGAATCTCCCACCAGTGCAGTTTATTCCAATGGCGGAAGACACTGGCCTGATCATTCCTATCGGTGACTGGATCCTTGCGGAAGCCTGCAAACAGGCAGCAGCCTGGCGTGCGCAGGGTCTGGGTGATATCAAGGTTTCGGTTAATGTATCGGCAAAGCAATTTCGACATGCGCTGCTCGCTTCAGCCGTGCTGGAAGCGCTCGGATCCGCTGGCCTGCCGCCAGAGCTGCTGGTGATCGAAATCACCGAGAGCCTGGTGATGGATGATATTGATGCCAAATTGTTGATTCTGAACGAACTCCGTGGGCTCGGTGTGTCGCTGTCCATGGATGATTTCGGTACCGGATACTCCTCACTCAGTTACCTGCAGCGATTACCCATCGACGAGCTCAAAATCGACCGCTCTTTCCTGGTGGATATCCCGGGCAACAGCGGCGGCCTCTCGATCGTGAAGGCCATCATTGCGCTGGCTAAAAGCCTGGAATTGAGCACAGTTGCCGAAGGCGTAGAGCGCCACGAGCAGGTCGATACCCTGGTCGAGCTCGGTTGCAGCATTATTCAGGGCTGGTACTTCGCCAAGGCTATGCCGGCTGGAGAATTCGTGGAATTCGCCCATTCCATCCAGGATCCCTCCAGCCAGCGAGCCGCTGGCTAGCCCTGTATCCATCCCCTCCCGCGCTTTTATATCGCTGGCGCGCCCACATCCTCAGCTGCCATTGCAAGCGTTGCGGGCTTCACGTAGAATCCGCCCTCTTTTTTTGCCCGCTTCGATTTATTCGAACAGCGCCAAAGGCGTATGCGGGCGCACTCCTTGCCTCACCGCGCAACCCTACCGGTTGTCGACGGGGGGCATAACCCGTGAGGAGATACAATGCGACACTACGAAATTGTGTTCATGGTCCACCCCGACCAAAGCGAACAGGTTCCAGGCATGATCGAGCGATATACTGGCTCGATCACCAAAGATGGCGGCAAGATGCATCGAGTCGAAGACTGGGGCAGACGCCAGCTCGCCTATCCGATCAACAAGATCAGCAAGGCGCATTATGTGCTGATGAACGTTGAGGCCAGCCAGCCAGCGCTGGACGAATTGACCACCAACTTCCGATATAACGATGCGGTCCTGCGTAATCTCGTGATTCGCACCGATGCGCCGGAAATGGGCGAGTCGCAAATAATGAAAGCCGAAAAAGAGCAGCGCGAGCGCAAAGCCCGCTACGATGCACGCGCTGATTCTGGCGCGACGAAAGACAGGCAAGGCGCCGAAACGAAACCGGCGAAAGACGGCGATTCGGGCGCAGCGAAAGCCAGTTCCGCGAACTTGATAGCTGATTCCGGCGAAGCCTAACAGCTTCCATATCCCTTATTGTCTGCAAAGCCAGGCGTTCCAGCCGGCAAAATTTCAGGAGAGCAACATGGCTCGTTTTTTTCGACGTCGCAAATATTGCAAGTTTACTGCCGAAGGTATCGATCATATCGATTACAAGGACCTGGATATCCTTCGTGAATTTATTTCAGAGACCGGCAAGATTGTACCTAGCCGTATCACCGGAACCAAAGCGCGATACCAGCGCCAACTTGCTACAGCAATCAAGCGGGCGCGCTACCTTGCCCTGATTCCGTATACCGATAGCCATGATTAGCGCTATCCGGGCGTTGGTCCAGTAAGTAATCCAGGCAATCAATGAATAAGGTGAGCGGGCGGACCGGTAAGTGGAATGCCGGGCCGGATGGATCTGGGCGCAAAATATCAATGCCCGCGGTCAAACTTTAGTGAAAGGCTATGCGGAATTTGCGATGCGTGGTCCGGCGCAGGGAGCCATCGCTGCCGCGCTGCCAACCGCAACACTGTTTTTAAGCTGGCTGGGTGCTGCAATCGTCGCGCTGTTTGTTTTGCGCCACGGTCTCGGCAAGTCGACCCTGGTATTGTTGGGTGCATTGGTGCCGGCAGCTTTCTGGATGCACGCGGGCGATGTCGGCCCGCTAACGACAACGATCTGCGCAGTTTTGTTGGCACTTGTGCTCAGGCAAGCCCGCAACTGGTCGCTTGTTTTGTTGATGATTCCGGTAGTCGTGGGTCTCTGGTGTGTCGTCATAGTTGTCGCACTACCCGATTATGTCGAATTTGTTCGCGTAGTTTTCGAACAGTTACTGGAGCGTTTCAGGGAGCGGCTTACGCAATCGCTGAGCGAGGCTGAACTGGAGAACATGCGGCAGTTCACTGCACCGAGTGGTGTGCAGGTGATCGGTATGATCGCGGTCATGCAGGCCGTAACATCTGCGTTCAGTTTGCTGGTGGCGCGCTGGTGGCAGTCGATGCTGTATAACCCGGGCGGTTTTCGCGGGGAGTTTCACAAGCTCCGGCTCGAGCGTATACATGCGTTGTTGCTGGTCGCGGGCTTCGTCGCAGTGGTTTCCCAGCCCACCTACCAGATTTGGGGGTGGCTGTTTATTGTGCCGCTGTTGATTGCAGGCGTGGCGTTGGTGCACAGTGTGGTTAATCGCCTGAACATGGGAACTGGCTGGCTGGTCGCTTTTTACCTGCTGGTTTTTGTCCTGGTGCGGCCATTGATGGCACTTCTGGCAGCCATTGCTGTTGCCGACAGTGCGCTGGACTTCAGGTCCCGATTTGCAGTCAGGAGCGACAGGTGAAATCGTAAGGGCAAGGAAACACGTGCGAAAACGCGCCGCGAGATAGCTGGCGATATATTGTTGGGAGGGCGGTGTTGCGAATATACGACACGCGCTGACCGATTGTTTAAAAAGAGGTGGTGAAAGATGGAAGTGATACTTCTGGAAAAAATTGCAAAGCTGGGTGATCTTGGCGATAAGGTGAAAGTTAAATCGGGTTTCGGTCGCAACTTCCTGATGCCTTATGGCAAGGCAGTGCCGGCCACGAAAGCCAATATTGCCGATTTTGAAACGCGTCGCGCAGAATTGCAGGCCGCTGCAGACGCAAGCTACGCGGCCGCACAGCAGCGCGCCGAACAACTGGAAGGCTATGTGGTAACAATTGCGGCAAACGCGGGCGAAGAGGGCAAGTTGTTTGGCTCCATTGGCACGCGCGATATCGCGGACGCCGTTACCAGGTCAGGGCACGAGATTAAAAAATCGGAAGTCACGCTCTCTGCCGGCGTCATCCGCGAATTGGGCAGCTATGAAGTACAATTGAGACTGCATTCAGACGTAATTGCAAGCATCAGCGTAGTTGTGGAGTCCGAATAGCGCAGAGTGCTCGTGTCTCCTGTGCGCGCTCGTGTCTCCTGTAAATGTTGTCGCGCCTGGGCTCGATTGACTGAATGAGCCGCCGAGCAGGAGCCGATTTTGCAGCAATGCGGGCATTGCAAAAAAGCACGGCTTCGGTGCGAGCAGGATGCAGGCTTATCTGTTCCTTGCAATAATAAACAATCAACGCTTTGTGATGCAGGCGATTAAAGGTGGACGAAACCGACAACCCTTCGCACGCGCAGTCATCTGCGGAGATTGAGTCGGCCGACGACCCATCCGCAGAACTCGACCATGGCGGGTATTCGGCTGACGGCGAATATTCGGCGCCCGAAACGGAAAATTATCCTCCGCACGACGAGGGCGAACCGGTCGAGCCCTTACCGGCATTCGCGGGCAGTCACCGCGAGATACCGCGTTTTGCCAACGATGTTGGCAGTCTGAAAACCTTACCCCATTCCCTGCAGGCCGAACGCTCGCTGCTCGGCGGCATTATGGTCTCGGCTGATGCCTGGGATACGATTTCCGACCGTGTCAATGCACGTGATTTTTACTACCAGAAGCATGCCCATATATTTTCCGAACTGGCTCGCCTGGCAGATGCGGGCGAGCCTTTCGATGTTGTCACGCTTTCGGAGTCGCTGGAAAAACGCGATTTGCTGAATGCGGCAGGTGGCCTTTCGCACCTGATCGACCTGGTGCAAAGCACGCCCAGTGCTGCGAACATTCACGCCTACGCAGATATCGTCCACGACCGCGCGACCCTGCGCCGGATTATTACCACGGCGACCAATATTCAAAATACGGCTTTCAATCCTGAGGGGCGCTCTGCAAGCGAAGTGCTGGACGGTGCGGAACGGCTGATGATGCAGGTCGGGGAGGGCGACCTGAAAAAAGGCGGTCCGATCGCAGTCAACGACCTGATGAACACGGCGCTCGACAAGATTGACGAGTTGTTCAATAAAAAGGGCGCGATCACAGGCCTGTCGACCGGCTTTGTTGACCTTGATGCAAAGACCTCAGGCTTGCAGGATTCTGACCTTGTGATAGTCGCCGGACGCCCGTCCATGGGTAAAACCTCTTTTGCCATGAACCTTGTCGAGAATGCCGTGCTGAACAGTGAGCGCCCGGTATTGGTGTTCAGCATGGAAATGCCTTCCCATTCGTTGATGATGCGCATGCTTTCTTCGGTTGGAAAAATCGACCAGACGCGCGTGCGCAACGGCCAGCTTGAAGACGATGACTGGAGCAAACTGAGTTCGGCCATGCACCAGCTCAAAAACCGGCAATTATTTATCGACGATACGCCTGCGCTTTCGCCTACCGAGCTTCGATCCAGGGCAAGGCGTATCGCGCGCGAGCATGGCTCGCTGGGCATGATCATGGTCGACTATTTGCAGCTGATGCAGGTGGCGGGTAGTAAAGAGGGTAGAACACAGGAAATCAGCGAGATTTCACGTAACCTGAAAAGTATCGCGAAGGAATTTGGCTGCCCGATGGTGGCGCTTTCACAGCTTAACCGTGGATTGGAGCAGCGCCCAAACAAGCGGCCGGTGATGTCCGACCTGCGGGAGTCGGGCGCAATAGAGCAGGATGCGGACCTGATTATGTTTATCTATCGCGACGAGGTCTATAACGAAGATACCGAGGACAAGGGCATCGCAGAGATAATTATTGGCAAGCAGCGTAATGGCCCAATTGGTACTTCACGCCTTGCATTTATTGGACAGTACACGCGTTTTGAGAACCTGGCGCGCGGCGATTTTCAGCCCTAGCTGGCACGGCTTCTACGACAGCGCCAAATCGTCTTTTAACTTTTTCAGTTTTTCCTGACGCTGTTCAATCGAGAGCGCACTCTTTTTTCCTGTGTCCTGCTTGCTGTCTTGCGTTAGCGCAGGCAGCTTGAATATCTTCCCGGTGCGCAATTCGCGAGCCAGCGCATTAAAATTTTCCCTGAAGACCGGCAGCGCCTTATTTTCCTGCTGGCTGCGCAAAAAGTGCCAGCCCGTCGTTTTGGCAGCAAAATAGACCAGAGGATGGCTCCATTGTGCATGCGTATGTGGCTGTCTGGCCAGGCAGGCTTCCAGGTAAGCTTCCCTTGCGGTCGGTAGCGCCAGTTCAATCCTGTCGCAGGATTCGATGAAGCGATGCAGGGTCGGCAGATACTCCGATTGCTCAATGACATCTCGCGTTGCAACCAGCAATGTTTCATTTTGAAAAGGCGCCAGCGATTGCAGCCAGAGTCGTTTTGCCTGGTTGAGCGTATCGCTGTCGGCATAGGCCGCGTAAAACTGGTTGTGGTAGTTTATCCGGAACAACGAAAAAACCTGGTTGATGACATCTACACGCGTGTCATCCACTGAAGCTTTCCTGGCTCGCCCAGCTTCGGTCCGACAGGTCTTCGACGATTGTTCGATCTCGCGTCCTGCGCTTTTCACCAGTTCCGTCGAGTTTTTTATTTTCGCCATAGCTATTCATTCTGTAGTTTCTTGCCCATTGATGTTTCACATACTGCAGGAATTTCGTGTTCCATGAGTGGTGAAGCTCGTTTTTGTCGCGCCAGTACATAACAAACTCCGGCACTAGCTGAGTTGCAAACGCGGCATCGATATTAGCGAGTTCCAGGACATCGAATACGCGTTGATCCGGCTGCCAGCTTGCTTCGATGGGGGCGGGTTCGGTGTCGTTGGCCATGGCATGCGTATACTTTGCCCACTGGCGTTTGATATGCGTAACAAATCTTGAATTCCAGGTTTTTTGCTCCACACCCGCTTCCTGCCAGTGCAGCACGAACTCCGGGATGGCATCGTCGATAAAATTCAGGTTGATGCCCATGCGTTGCAGGATTTCTATCGCATCCTCACTGGGCCGCCAGCCCTTGTGCATGCCTTTGTTAGCGCCGCCGGACAGCCGCGCAAGCCGGGCGTCCTGTTCCGCGCTGGACTGCAATTGCTGCTGCCAACGCCTTGTGACATGCTGCATAAATTTGCTCGACCAGCTATACGAGATTTCGTTTCTCTCCTGCCAATAGAGCACAAATTCGGCCACTTCACCGAGCGAAAATTTTGCGGGAACGCCCGACTGTGCAAGCTTTTCGAGCAGCGATTTTTCCGGTTGCCAGTTCGGCAGGATGCGGGCTCCACCGAGATTCGCACCGTGCTGCACGGCCGTGCGCGGCCCGGAACGATTGCCCTTGACTGCCGTCCCGGTGTCGAGCCTGAAATGGAAGATTTCCTGTTCGGCGCGAGGCATTTGTTCGAGCACCAGCATGCCGAGTTCTACCAGCGTTTGCAGAATGCGTTTAATGGTGGGTGCAGGCCAGAAAGGCAGTTGCTCGACCAGCAACTCGAGTGAACAGTTGCTGAAGGCCGCGCCGCTGTGAGGTTCGTCGTGTATTTGGCCGGCTGGCTTGCAAACCGATGCGTAAAACTGCAGGTGTTGCAGCAATATCGCTTCCTCGAGGCCAATACTGGCGGCCAGCGAAGGTGAAAGCGGAATGGCCCTTTCGGGCAAGACAGAGTCGCTCACAGCCAAATCCGGCAGCGAGCGTGCGCGACCGGGCCTTTGGAGACTATATAATTTGTTCGCACTGGGACCTCGTAATTCGCTCGGGACATTTTAATCCAGTAATAGCGCAGGCACTAGCAATCAAAGCGACCGGGTTCGTTCCGGCGCGACATTCGGAATTTTTTATGGCCAAATCGAATACGGCTTACGTCTGCAGCGACTGCGGCTCGGATTACAGCAAGTGGCAGGGCCAATGCGCCGATTGCGGGGCCTGGAATACCTTGTCTGAATTCAGGCTGGCGTCTGCGGTATCAGGTAACAGCAGGGCTGCAGGGCGTAGTGTCGGCTACGCCGGAGCACCAACCGCGATCGCTTCGCTGAAAACGATTGCGCTCGACGAGGCGCCCCGCATCCGGACCGGACTTGACGAATTCGATCGCGTGCTGGGCGGAGGGCTTGTGCCGGGCTCGGCAGTGCTCATTGGCGGACAGCCGGGCACTGGCAAGAGTACGCTGCTTTTGCAGGTAATGAGCAGGGTTGCGGCGCAACACAGCACGCTTTATGTGACCGGTGAAGAGTCGCTGCAGCAGGTTGCCCTGAGGGCACGTCGCCTGGGCATCCAGGCCGATGCACTGCAGCTCATGGCAGAGACCAGCGTGGAGCAGCTCTTGCAGGCAGCCGCTTCAATTTCTCCAAGGATTGTCGTTATCGATTCGATCCAGGTTATGCACACGGGCACGCTGCAGGCTGCGCCTGGCAGTGTTTCGCAGGTTCGGGAGTGTGCGGCGATGATCACCCGTTTCGCAAAGCAGACCAACACCGTTGTGTTGCTGGTCGGGCATGTCACCAAGGACGGCTCACTCGCCGGTCCTAAAGTGCTCGAGCATATGATTGATTGCTCGCTGTTGCTTGAGGGCGCTGCAGATAATCGTTTCCGTACGCTGCGCGGCCAGAAAAACCGCTTTGGCCCGGCCAACGAGCTGGGTGTTTTCGCCATGACCGAGCAGGGCATGCGCGAGGTCAAAAATCCTTCGGCAATTTTTTTAACCAGGGCTGGCGCTGACTCTCCGGGCAGTGCTGTCGCCGTGCTCTGGGAGGGTAGCCGTGCATTGCTGGTGGAAATCCAGGCGCTGGTAGACGAATCGCAAGCGGCCAATCCGCGGCGGGTTGCTGTCGGGCTGGAACAAAACCGGCTTGCCATGTTGCTCGCGGTTTTGCATCGCCACGGTGGCCTCGCGGTTGGCAGCGCAGACGTATTCGTCAATGCAGTGGGAGGAGTTAAGGTGCTCGAAACCGGCGTCGATCTTGCGTTATTGCTGGCGGTCGTCTCGAGTTTCCGCGACAGGAGTTTACCGGGTGACCTGGTCGTGTTTGGTGAAGTTGGGCTGTCGGGAGAGCTTCGCCCGGTGCCCGGTGGGCAGGAGCGCGTTGCAGAGGCGGCCAAGCACGGTTTCACGCGTGCGATTGTACCGGCTGCCAACAAGCCCAAACAGGCCGTAGCAGGTATGGAAGTGCATGCAGTGAACTGGTTGCGGGAGGCGCTGGAACTGGTCTAGCGGAAAATTTACAGGGAACGCTACACGCTGGATTTGCATCCAGCCGCGATTAAATAGAAAGCTAGAAAATCGAGCGCTTGTTTTTCAGGTAGCGGCTGTTGAATTCAGAAGCTTCGACCGGCTTGCCGTAATAGTAGCCCTGCGCCTGTATGCAGCCCATTTTCAGCAGTTGTTTGCCCTGTTCCTTGGTTTCCACGCCTTCGGCGATGATTTCCAGCCCAAGGCTTTTGCCCAGTGAGATCACCGCAGATGCAATGGTTACGGCGTTCTGGTCGTATTCTATTTTCTCTACGAAAGAGCGGTCGATCTTCAGCCTGTCGAGAGGGAGCGTTTGCAGGTTCGATAGAGAGGAATAGCCGGTGCCAAAATCATCGATCGCTATTTTGCAGCCCAGTTTCCTGAGCGCGTCGAGATTCATGATCATGTTCTTCTCGGAGCTGGTGAAGGCATTTTCGGTCACCTCAATTTCCAGTTGTCCGCCGGAGATCTTGTGTTTGGCGAGGCAGTCGACCACGCGCCTGACAAAATCAGGCTTGGCAAGTTGCAGGCGTGAAGCGTTCACCGACATCAGGCATGGCGCGCTGGAAAATTTGCGCCACACGGCAATTTGCTGGCACACGGTGTCGAGCACCCAGTATCCGATTTCATCGATCAGGCCGATGGACTCTGCTATTGGTACAAACACCGCGGGCGATACCGGGCCCAGTTCCTTGTTATTCCAGCGCAATAATACTTCCGCGCCTATGACGCTGCCGGTTTTCATATCGTATTGCGGCTGGTAGTTGAGCAGCAGCTCCTGTTTCTGGATTGCCTTTCTCAAGTGCTTTTCAATTGCAAACTGCCGCGTCGTTTCCTTGGTCAGTGCGGAATCGAACAGCTGGAAATTATTTTTGCCACCCGCTTTGGCAGCATACATGGCGGTATCGGCTTGTTTTATAAGCTGCTCGCTGCCAGCGTCGCTGTGCGGGAAAAGACAAATACCGATACTGCACTGCACCTCTACTTCCGTGCCCTCGATCTGGAAAGGCTCTGACAGCTCCTGCAGGATTCGCTGCGCAATCAGCGCCGCATTACTTTGGCTTTGCACGTCTTCGGCGATAAGGGTGAATTCGTCACCACCAATTCTGGATATCAGCTCACCATTGCGGAATATTTTTTTCAGGCGCGTGGCGACCATCAGCAGCACGACATCGCCAACCATATGGCCCTGTATGTCGTTTATCAGTTTGAAGTTGTCCAGGTCGATGAAGAGCAGCGCGCCCTCTGTATCCTGGCGTTTTGCGCGCTCCAGTGCTTTATCGAGGTGTGTCAGGAAAAATCCCCGATTGGGCAGGCCGGTGAGCTGATCGTGTGCGGCGTTGTGCTCAAGGGCCGCCTGCGTATCTTTCAGCTCGGAAATGTCGCGCAGTGAAAACAGGTAAAAAGTAGCCGTATCATCGCCGTGATTGAGTGAGTCGACTGTCAGCCAGAATGGTCGCTGCGTATCACCCTTTTTCAGGGTGTAAACCTCGCCACTCCAATGCCCTTCGTAAAACAGGCTCTGCCAAATGTGATTGTTAATGCTTTGTTCTTTTTCGTCGAAGAAGTGCACATCACTGGCGGAGCGAAGTTCATCGTTAGCTTTACCGAGCAGCAGCTGAAATGCGGGGTTAACGAGTTTTACTTTCTGCTTGCCGTCGAATACTACGATCGCGTCGCTGGAAATCTTGATCATGTCGTACATGAGCTGCGCGTTTGATTCGCTTTTGTATTCAGGCTGGTAGAGCGGGGTGTCTGCGACTTCTGTACGGCGTATGTGCAGCACGCATTCGGTACCGGGCGCTTCCTCAGTAATCAACGGCTGGATGAACACATCAAAATGCTGGGTAATTTCGCCCTGCTCGCAGGCAACGCCAAGCTTGAGGGGCTCTCCGGTCAACCTGGTTTTGCGCGCCAGGTGCTTGAGTTTCTTTTCTCCTTCGCCTTCCAGGCCGATCAGGAATTCGCGGAACGCTGCTTCTGGCACCAGTGTTATATCGAGGTCGACAGGTTGCAGCAGGTCGATGTTAATCGCCTCCAGCAGATTGAACTTGGAATCGACGAGGAGGACCGCATCGATTGCAGTGCCCATCATTTTGGCAAGCTGTACAGTGGAACCTGGTTGCTCCGCGGCAACTGCCTGTTGTTCTGTGCCCTTGGACATACGGGTTATGCGTCCATTGAAAATGGATAGGTTTCAATATCTATGGCCGGCGGTGGCAAGACAGCCGCCGCCTTGCTCTAAGACTAGACCGTCCGCGGTGATCCGCTAGGTGTTGAATGCTTGATAGTCAGGGCGAGCGGAGTCGTGCAGTTTGTATTTTTAACGTCCGCCTGGAGGAGGGGCCAGCAGGGCCGGATCGCTGGTGAAGCTATTATTCATGCAGTGTGCAGCGCATTTTGCCATCAGGACGCTCTGCCGGCTTGCTTCATTGGCGCTATTCTCGTCCACTGCCTGGCGTTACCAGAAGCCGCCCGGGACTTCTGGCGGCCAGCCGGGAATTCTTAAAGTTTGATGCAGTTCACACAACGGCGGGCGGTGGCGCTGCGCCACTAGGCAAGTTTCTTGTAACGGACCCTGCGCGGTTGTGCATCGCTGCCTTTGCGCGCCACCAGGTCCTCGTGATAATCGCTGTAGTTACCTTCAAAGAAAACGATTTCAGAGTCGCCCTCGTAGGCAAGAATATGTGTGCAAACCCGGTCGAGAAACCACCTGTCGTGCGAGATGACCAGTGCACTTCCAGGAAAGGTCAGCAGCGCTTCCTCAAGTGCGCGCAGGGTTTCCACGTCAAGATCGTTTGACGGCTCATCGAGTAACAACACGTTACCCCCTTGCTTCAGTGTGCAGGCAAGTTGCAGGCGCCCGCGTTCACCACCGGATAGATTGCCAACCTGCTTTTGCTGGTCGGTGCCCTTGAAATTGAAGCGGCCCACATAGGCCCGGGATGAAACCTCGTAGCCACCGATCTGCAATAATTCGTGTCCGCCGGACACCGCTTCCCAAACCGATTTGTCATTCTGCAGTTCATCACGCATCTGCTCGACATGCGCGATTCTTACGGTCTCGCCGATTTCTACCTTTCCCGAATCCGGCTGTTCTGTGCCGATGATCAGTTTGAA
>JBATGO010000188.1:0-4419 GCA_049665845.1 Pseudomonadales bacterium
TCAAAGTTCGCAAGCTTTTGGCCTTGCTCGTTGCGGTTAAACCAGTGGTACTGGAAAGAGTGACGCAAAAGCAGACCGGTGTTTGCAAGCGCCTGTGCGTCATCTTGCTGCGCATAAAGCAGGTGAAATGAAGAAACATTGCCGGCGCTGCAAAGCGCTGGCACCTCCGCACCGAGATGATGCAGTAATTGTTGTTCACTTATACCTTCGTCCAGCGCGGCAGGATCGATAGCCAGACGCTGGCCGCTGGCAGGGGTGAAGGGAATGGCCGCGAGCAATTTTGGATAGTAGGCCAGCCCATTGCGCTGGTAGGCTTCGGCCCAGGCCCAGTCAAAAATATATTCACCGTAGGAGTGTTGTTTGAGATACATCGGCAACACGGCGATAACGCGCCCGTCATCGCTGATCGTCACGTGCCTGGGCTGCCAGCCGCTTGCGGTTGTGCAGGCGGCATCAGCTGCCCCCGCGGTTTCCAGCGCGTGCAGGAATTCGTAGCGGGTGAAGGGGTAATCACTGCCCGCACAGCGTTGCCAGGCCTGTTCGCCAATCGCTTTAATGCAATCGACCACGCGGCACTGGAGTTTGTGCATGGTTTTATTAATCAGCCCAGCTCCCGTAGTAGCGAAAGCGCAGCACTGTCCAGCGCAATGCCGAAAAAAACTGCCATGCCGACGTAATTATTGTTCAGGAACGCGGCAAAGCAACGCGACGGTTCTCGCGCTGCTGTGGAAGCGTGCTGGTATACAAACAGGAAGCAGGCGAACAGCAGGCCCACGTAATAGAAAATACCACTGTTATTGAGCAGGCCGATGGCCAGCATAAGCGCAGCGAACACCGCCTGCAAGATCGCGATAATCGTGCGATCGTGCGTGCCGAACAGTATCGCGCTGGACTTGATGCCTATGTTGATGTCGTCTTCGCGATCGACCATTGCATAGTAAGTGTCGTAGGCAACCACCCACAATACCACTGCAAGGTAGAGCAGCCACGACCAGGCTGGCAGCGTGCCGGTCGCGGCGGCAAACGCCATCGGCACGGTAAAACTGAATGCCATGCCGAGCACGACTTGCGGCAGGTGCGTGTAACGCTTCATAAAGGGGTAAAGCGTGGTTATCGCAACTGCGCCCAGCGCGAGTACAGCGGTGAGCCGGTTGGTCAGTAACAGCAGGCTTGCAGCGACCGCGCACAGCAGCAGGAACAGTGCGATTGCTTCGCGTGCTTGCAGCGCCCCCGTTACCAGCGGTCGTTCGCGTGTGCGTGCAACGGCGCCATCGAATTTGCGGTCGGCGTAATCGTTAATCACGCAGCCAGCCGAACGCATCAGGAAAGCGCCGGCCAGGAATACCACGAGCAAGCGCCAGCCTGGAAATCCGCCGCTGGCCAGCCATAGCGACCACAGCGCGGGCCAGGCCACGAGATAAGTGCCGATCGGGCGGTCGACCCGCATCAGTTGCAGGTACTGTGGAATATGCGCGTGCTTCAGCATGCCGGGGCGAATGTGCCTAGTTGCGTCGTGAACTGGCGGTTCTGCGCTGCGATGATGATCGTGCAGGATGCGCTGCCATGCCCTGCCAGAACGCTGGCAGGAATATTTCGCTCACCATCAGCACCTCGCCTTGCACGATAAATTTTGAGCGGCGGCCCAGCAATCTTGTTGTGTTCAGTTTACTGTCGTCGACGCTGTGTCCAAAAGATGGTATGTCGGTGGCAGGCAGCGAAGCGAGTTCAAATGGTTCGCGGCGTAAATGCGGATCGTTAAACAATAACTGGCCCAGCGGCTGGTTACCGAAGCGCCGCAGGTGGCGAAGTCCGCGGCGCAGGGATGCCTCAGGCAATACGCTGCGTGCATAGATCCAGGGCTGGTTGTTGCAGTACAGGAATACTTCGCGCAACAGGCACAGGCGCCGCGGTTCAATATCCAGCAGCGTTGCTTCGTGCAGGCGCGCGGTGCCCCAGCGCTGGGAAATAACCTCGACCCGAAAATGTCCGCGGCTGGCCGCAACCAGGTGGGCGGTGAGCGAGCCCTCGTCGAGCAGCCAGCCCCTTGCTTGCCGCGGCAACTGGCTGGCCAGGTATTGTTGCCCGCCGCGCCATTGCGGCGTTTTTGAAAAACCGGGACTCGACATGTGTTTAATTTCGCAATGTGTATTTTTAGCTGCGTGATTGCGCATGTTTGTTGCAGAAGACGCGATCTGGTGGGCAGTTTGCGACACAGATTCGACCGCAGCGCCTGTCGACTGGCAAAGATTTCGGTTATGGACGTACAATGCGAGGCCTTGCGCAAGGTTAAGGGGGGAACCGCTACCGGCAACATCGGCCGGAATCCTGATCATGATACCTTATGGCGCAGCGCCGCAAACAGCGTTACGGGATTCAACCGGCAGGAACGGTTGGGCCCGCCTGCACAGCGCAGGCATTCGATAATTTTCCGGAGAGAGCAATGACCATTACCAAAACCGAACTGGCAGCCATGGTTGCCGACAAGGCTGATATATCAAAGGACAAGGCGAATGAAGTGATCACCGCGATGACTGACGAGATTACCGCGGCACTGGCGCGCAATGAAAGCGTCAGCCTGATTGGTTTTGGTACGTTCTCGCAGCGCCAACGCGCGGCGCGCAAGGGCAAAAACCCGCAGACCGGTGCGGAAATCAATATCGCCGCCAGCACCTCGGTAGGATTCAAGGCCGGTAAGGCGCTCAAGGAAACCGTCAATTAAACCCCTGCGCCACGTCAAGCCGGGCATGTACTGGAATCGCGACAAACCGTTCGCCGCCGCGACCGGCGTCACCAGTGGGGTATGACACTCACCAATAAAATATTTGTCGCCATGGTCGCCGGCATTGCTGTCGGTGTGCTCGGTAACCTTGCTTTTTCCGGCAGTGAAACTGCGTTGGCTACGGCGGCCGATGAATACCTGTTCAGCGGGCTGTTCGATCTCGTCGGCAAGGTCTTCATCGCTTCATTGAAGGTGCTGGTTGTTCCGCTGGTATTCGTCTCACTGGTCTGCGGCACCAACAGTCTCGGTGCGCAGAGCCGCATGGGCGTAATGGCTGGCAAGACCATCGGCCTTTATTTGATGACCACTGCGCTGGCGATCACTATAGCGTTGAGTCTCGCGGTACTGATCGAACCCGGTGCAGGCAATACCTACCAGACCGAATCCACTTACGTTGCAGCCGAGCCTCCACCACTGAAGGAAGTGCTGGTCAATATATTTCCCAGCAACCCGGTCAGGGCGATGGCCGAGGGTAATATGCTGCAGGTGATTGTATTTGCGGTGCTGTTCGGGGTTGGCTTGTCACGCGCCGGAGAAACCGGTGCCAGGGTCACCGAGTTTTTCAATGCGCTGAACGAAGTCATTATGGAGATGGTCAAGATCCTTATGGAGTTGGCGCCCTACGGCGTATTTTGCCTGCTGGCAAAGATTTTTTTCGCCACCGGATTCGGGCTGATCGCCCAGCTTTTCCTGTACTTTTCCACGGTAGTACTAGCCCTGCTGCTGCACGCTACGGCAGTTTACAGCGCGCTGGTGATGCTGGTTGCAAGGCTCAACCCGCTGGTGTTTTTGAAACGTATCAGGCCGGTCATGATGTTTGGTTTTGCAACGGCATCGAGCAACGCAACCATGCCTGTAACGCTCGAAGTTGCAGAAGAAAAGCTGGGTATAAAAAATTCGGTGGCATCGTTTACGATTCCACTGGGTTCGACCATCAACATGGATGGCACCGCGATCATGCAGGGTGTTGCGACGGTATTTATCGCGCAGGCCTATGGCGTCGACATCGGCATGAGCGGTTATTTAACCGTTATCCTTACCGCAACTCTGGCGTCAATCGGCGCTGCCGGTGTGCCCGGTGTCGGTCTGATTACGCTGGCGCTGGTATTGCAGCAGGTAGGGCTGCCGGTTGAAGGCATTGCACTTATCGTCGGTGTCGACCGTTTGCTCGACATGCTCCGCACGGCAGTCAATGTAACGGGCGATTTGGCGGTTTCCTCAATCGTTGCGCGGAGTGAACGCGCCCTGGACGAAGATGTTTTTTACCAGCGTGTAGCCGCAACTGGCCAATGATGCGCGGTTAAAGCGGGTGCAACAGGATGGGACGGCACAGCGAACCACGGCAAACGCCAGGCGACGAAGAAATCGTCCGCCGTTTTCATCGCCTCGCATCGCGCTTCTACCTGCTTAATATTGTGGTACTGGCGTTGCTGGCCGCACTGTTGTTTGCCGGCTGGAAGCAAGGCTGGTACCGCGAAGCATTTTTCACAACAACATTCTTGTTTCTCGCCTGGCTGTTTAATGCAGGGCGCTTGTTGCGTTGCCCTGCTTGCGGCGAAATTGTGCGTTCGAAGGAGGGCCTGGCCAGGATGCCGCGGCGTTGTGATCATTGCGGCGTAAAATTGGGGTCAGAGTGAAAT
>JBATGO010000189.1:0-1581 GCA_049665845.1 Pseudomonadales bacterium
GTCCTGTTCAAAAGCATTCGCAGCATTGGGATTTGGAGAGGGAAATGGAAGATCATCTCCCCCTACGCGGGCCGAGACCTCTCCTATTTTCTCGTCGCTGTAGTAAAGCCCGATGATTGAATCGAGATAGCCGTCGAAAGCCTGGAAATGTGCGCGCAACTCATGTGTCATCGACTCGACATCTGCAGTGTTTGGCATGGAGGCGTCTGTGCGAATTACATCTGCAGCGGTGAAGTCGTCATCTCCGGTACTGCGTGATTCCGATTCGCGATATGCGGGAATGTAGGTTAACTCAAGCGCATCGTTGATCTGCCAGACCATTTCCGCAGACACACCGGACTGATCGGAAGACTCACTGCGACCGGTGCTGAACGTAATGCGGTCGTCGATCAATTGGGAAGTTGCGATACCCGCCGACGTACCGGGCGGCTGGCTTTGCCCGCTGCTGTTCAGCGTCACCAGCACCGGGTCACAGCAATTCTCGTCGCTTTCCGAGGTATCGGCGATAACGCGCAAACTGAAAGTCTCTGTGGGTTCCCACAGTCCTTGCAATCGCACAAGGTAGCGATCCATATCGTTTGAATCGGGCAGAGATGAATCGGCATTGTTCATGGTGCCTTCGCGATTTCGCCATGAACCGGCGATGCGAAAAGCAACGGTATCAGCCAGCGGAAGGTTATATCCTGCCTGCACATTAACAAGACCGTAATTGCCTACAGTGGTGTTGAAGAAACCACCGTGGTCGAATATATCCGGTCGTTTTGATTTGACACTGATCGCACCGACCGAAGTATTGCGGCCGAATAAGGTGCCTTGCGGCCCGCGAAGGATTTCAACCTGCTCGATATCGACAAATTCGCCCATCGCTATGCCTGGCCTGGGCTGGTAGACACCATCGATAAAAATACCCACCGAGCTTTCAAAACCAGCATTGTTGCCAGTGGTGCCCACGCCTCGAATTCGAACTGACGTCGTGTTCGCCACAGATTGTGATGCGAAAATGCTTACGCTGGGGCTCAACTGGCCGAGAGAGCGCAGGTCTATCGCGCCGCGGCTATCAAGAATTTCGCCTCCTAACGCATCAATTGACACAGGTACGTCCTGGATGCTCGCCAATCGCTTGGTCGCGGTAACGAGTATTTCATCCATCAGGAAATCGTCTTGGATATCCGCAACAGCGAGCGGGCAGGCCAACTGCGCCAGCACGATCACTGCCAGGATACGAAACGCGTTTGCAATACGGGGAATAAGAAGTTGCACGGTGGCTTCCCTTGGTTGGCATTCCGGGCTGCTTCTCTTGCAGCCTTCTGTGTAATCAGCTTAGTAAAAAAAAGCGTGGGCTTCCTGTTTTGCTTTCATTATTGCCGTTCCAAACCTTTGATCGTCAAGCGAAACCAGAATATGTATAAAACGCATACAAAAAAGCCACCGCAAGCGGTGGCTTTTTGATCGCAGGGAACAGTTTGCTGTTACGCGCCTCGCGCTAAAAAGTAAACTGTCCCCGCGGTGTTGCCTTACTCGATGATTTTTGCAACAACGCCTGCGCCAACCGTGCGGCCGCCTTCGCGGATCGCAAAGCGC
>JBATGO010000190.1:0-1922 GCA_049665845.1 Pseudomonadales bacterium
CGTAGCCTTTCTGTTACCCTTTCTAATAAAAACAATCAGTTAGATTGCCCAAAATAAAAAAACCCGCTTGCAGCGGGTTTTTTTATGCGATCTATAAGTTTAAGTTTCCTATCGCGGCCAAATGAAAAAAATTTCCCACTATGGTTCGCGGACACTATTTTTTTCTTTCGTCATTGGGTAGTATTTTATTCGTGTTCAGGGAGAACACACTGCCAGGGAGGCACCGGGTACGGATGCCCCAATACGTTCAAGGACTGGACGCGCAAGGACAGGCAGGTCTTTCTGGCAACGGGGGGAGCCTTAGCTCCCCCCCACCTTGCCGGCACAGTGGGGCGCCATAATCGCCTGGCGCGCTTTGCAACGAATGATTTCAGATCAGTTTGCAAAAAAAACAGGCGACAACAATAACCCGTGCGCCCCACTCAATTTATTTTTCTCATTACTCTTTTTGCAACGCTTCTTCTACCTGGTCCAGGCGTTCCTTGCCGAAGAACATCTCGTCTCCAACAAAAAAAGTCGGGATGCCAAACACGCCACGCGCTACGGCATTGCTGGTGTTATCCATCAGTTGTTGTTTCACCACGGTATCAGCGGTTTGCTCGAGCAGGTTTGCGCCGTCAAAACCGGCATCGGTCATGGATTTCACGTACACACCGGGGTCATCCATTTTTAAACCCTCTTCCCACATGCAGCGAAGACCGGTTTCTATATATTCTGCAAAATTTCCGCTTTCGCGTTGTACTGCGATCGCACCGCGCATCAGTAGCAGCGAATTTACCGGAAAGTGCGGGTTGAATGAAAATTTCCTGAGCGCGTGCTTTTCAATAAAGCGTTGCAACTCGAGTTGCTCATATTCGAGTTTCGCGGGAATATTCGCGAATGCCAGCATCGGCGCCTGGTTGCCGGTCGATTTAAAAATGCCGCCCAGCAAACATATCTGGTAGTTAATCACGGCGTTATTGCGCGAGGCGATTTCGGGCAAAACCTTGTGGACCAGGTAGGCATTGGGGCTGGCGAAGTCAAAAATAAAATCGATTGATGCAGACATGAAATTTCCTGAATGGTGTGTATGAATTTGGTACAGGCAGCGACGGCAAGAAACCTTGTCCCTCTCCATGACACGCTGTAAATACATCCGTGTACGCTCGCCGGCGGCGTCCATGCCGCCGGACGGTCATGTAGAGGGACAAGCTCTCTTACCCTCGCTGCACCTACCAAAGCGCCACGTTTAAGCTAGCGTTTTCCAGTTAACTGAAAGCGCAACAAATTGGAAAGCTTCGGATCGGGTTCTTTCGCAGCTCGGTAAACCAGTACAACATTGCCCACCGCCTGCACCAGCGTTGCGTTGCAATGTGCCAGCACCGCTTCGCGGATTAATCGCGTATCATCGACCCGCAGTTTGACCTTGATCAGCTCGTGATCCTCCAGCGCGCGGTCAAGCTCGACAAGCACCGACTCGCTGAGCCCGTTGTCACCGATCGTCACCACCGGTTTGAGCTGGTGACCAATCTGGCGCATTGCGCGTTTGCGCTCACTGGACAGCTTTACGATTTTATTTTCGGTCATTCAATCTGTTCCAGGCTGGGCGAATGGTGAATTCGCAGACGCTACTTTTGCTCTGCGCGTGTATCCTGCCAATGCGGTGAGCCGGGTAGCAAGCGCGAAGATGCCACAGGCGTTGCGCTTATTTTACGGTAAAGTGGCGAGCTACCCGCAATCAGCCTGTTAGCAATATGGCCATAATGCATCGGGATAAAAAAAGTCTTGCAGCTTGCAGGCCACTGCGCATCAGATGTGTATCGCCCGGCAAGGGGCTGCCGATTCGAGGCACCAGCGCCTGAAGCGCTTGCAAGCGGCTACTGATGCTCCCAATGCAACTACTGTATCCAATGCAACTTCTGTATCTAATGCAACTACTGTAC
>JBATGO010000191.1:0-10058 GCA_049665845.1 Pseudomonadales bacterium
CCTTTGTCCCAGCCTTTTTTCTTTCGGAAAATTGCATGCAGAAGAATTTAATCACAGCCCTTGTCATTGCGGTGGCTGTGCTGGTATGGCTGTTCAGCGGCGTGCTGCTAACTGGTGAAACCAGCAATGCGCAGCAAACCCCGGCCGAGCAAAAGGCTGGACAGCTCGCCAGTAGAGCGGATGCGGCGATGCCGGTTCGCGTGCGACTCGCCGACGCTGAGCCGCGGCAGCGGGTGCTGGTAATGCGCGGCAAAACCCTGAGCAAACGGGAGGTTGACGTTGCGGCCGAGGTCTCAGGTGCGGTCGTGGCCCGGCCCGTTGAGCGTGGCCAGCGCGTGAAGCGTGGAGATCTGCTCTGCGAACTGGCGGTGGACGATCGCAGCGCCGCGGTCGCGCAGGCGCAGGCGGAACTCAGGCAGGCGCAAATTGAATACCAAGGCACGCAAAAACTGCGGGCACAGGGTTTGCAATCGGAGACCGCGACAGCCGCAGCAGCGGCCCGGCTTGAAAGCGCGAAGGCATCGCTGCAGCGCCAGCAAATCAGTTTGCGTAAAACCAGAATTACAGCGCCGTTTGCGGGCGTTGTTGACCGCTTGCACATGCATGTTGGCGATTACGCCGGCATAGGCGGCGCCTGCGTCACCCTGATCGATCTCGATCCCATGCTGGTCACAGCAGATTTGTCCGAGCACGATGTAGAGTTCGTGCAGCAGGGTTCCAGTGTCTCGGGTAAAACCAGCACCGGGCAAGCATTGCAGGGCACGGTTACTTTTGTTGCCAGCCAAAGCGATACGCAGACCCGCACCTACCCAATGGAAGTTACCGTTGACAATAGCGATTACATGCTGAAATCGGGGCTCACCACCACACTCGAGGTAAAACTCAACGAAGTCATGGCACACCTTGTTTCCCCGGCGCTGTTTGCGCTGAATGATCGCGGTGAGATCGGCTTGCGCCTGGTTGACGATGACAACGTAGTCCGTTTTCATCCGGTTACGTTGGTCGAAGATACGGCGCAAGGTGCCTGGGTAACCGGGCTTCCTGCACAGGCCAGGCTGATTACCGTGGGGCAGGATTTTGTCGTCGCCGGCCAAACAGTCGATCCGGTATTGCAAAATACGGCCTCCGTTGGTGACCTGGGCGGAGCAATGCGGTGATCGGTTATATCGATCAGGCGATCAGTCGCACGCGCGCGACGTTGCTATTGATGTTTATGTTAGTGCTGTGCGGTTTGTTCGCGCGCAACGCGCTACCCATTGCCAATGACCCCAATATCCCGCTGCCGTTTTTTTACGTCGGTATTGCCCACGAAGGTATCTCTCCCGAAGATGCGGAAAGACTGCTCGTCGAGCCCATGGAGCTGGAAATCCGCAAGATCGAGGGCATCGAAGAGCTCACTTCGATGGCCAGCGAGGGCATGGCTACCCTGTTTGCAGAATTCTCGGTCGATTACGACCTCGGCAAGGCTATGGTCGATCTTCGCGAAGCGGTCGACCGGGGCAAGGCGGAAATACCGGAAAGCGCAGAAGAGCCAACTGTGCGTGAAATCCAGGTCGACGATTTCCCCATGGTCCAGGTCAACCTGATGGGCGAAAACGTCAGTGAGCGCATCATCTACAGCGCTGCACTGGCACTGCGCGACGAAATTGAAACCATTCCTTCGGTGTTGTCCGCCGAGCTGCAGGGCAATCGCGAGGAGTTGCTGGAAGTCATTATCGATCCTGAAGCGCTTGAAGCTTACCGGATTTCGGCGGAGCAGTTAATCGACACCCTGCAGCGCAATAACCGGCTGGTTCCCGCCGGCAGTATCGATACGGGCAAGGGCAGGTTCGCGGTCAAGGTGCCCTCGGTGGTGGAGGAAGCCGGTGATTTAATGGACTTGCCGATGCTGCAGGATGGCGATGTGGTTGTCACGCTAAAGGATGTAGCTACAGTGCGCAGGACATTCAAGGATCGCGACAGTTACGCGCGCCTGAATGGCCGCGAGGCGATCTCTATTGCGGTGAAAAAACGCGCCGACGGCAATATTGTCAGCTCGGTTGACCAGGTGCTTGAAATTGTCAACGCGGCGCGCGCGCGTATTCCTGCTGGCATCGATGTTGAAATTTCAATGAACCAGTCCGAATTTGCCAGGGAGCAGGTGACCGAGTTGCAGGGCAACATCGTTACCGCGCTTGCGCTCGTTATGGTGCTGGTGGTCGCTGCAATGGGGTTTCGCAGTGGCGTGATTGTCGGGCTGGGCATCCCGGTTTCGTTGTTGCTCTCCGTGATAATTATTTACCTGCTCGACTACACCTTCAACTTTATGGTGATGTTCGGCATGCTGCTGGGGCTTGGCATGTTAATCGACGGTGCGATTGTCGTTACCGAGTACGCAGACAGACAGATGGCTGATGGCATGAACCATGACCGCGCCTATGCCGAAGCGGTCAAGCGAATGTTCTGGCCCGTGGTTGCTTCCACCGCCACCACGCTCGCTGCGTTTCTGCCGTTGATGTTCTGGCCGGGTGTGTCCGGCGAGTTCATGAGTTTTTTGCCAGTAACCGTGTTTACCGTGCTGTGTGGTTCGTTAACGTATGCGTTGCTGTTCGGGCCTGTGCTTGGCGCATTGTTTGGCAAACCGCAGGCACATAAAAGTGACGCCCAGCAGATGCATGTGCTGGAGACCGGCGACCCCACTTCGCTGCGGACAATGACCGGCGCCTATGCCCGTTTCCTGGCGCTGGTAACTGCAAGGCCGCTGGCTACCATGTCAATTATCATCGCTATCCTGGGCGCGATATTTGTCACCTATGGCAAGTATGGCGCCGGCATGATTTTCTTTTCAGAAAGCGACCCTCAATATATCCAGGTGTCGGTGCGCGGCCGCGGCAACTTTTCCGCCGACGAAGTCAACGAACTCGTACAGGAGGTTGAAGACCTTGTGCTGGAGTTGCCCGGTATTCGTACTGTGAATACACAAACGCTGCTGCGTGGCGCACAGGGCAATGACGGGAGCGGTGAAAGCGGCAGCAGCGATCGCATCGGTTCCCTGTTTATTGATATGTTGAAGGAGAGGGAGCGGGATATCAGCGGTAATGAAGTCGTGCAGCTGATCAGGGAGCGCACCGCAGGGCTGGCGGGTATTTTCGTTGAAGTGTTTCCGTACGAGCCGGGGCCGCCGGTAGGCAAACCCATACAGATCGAAGTGCGTGCTCGCGATCGTGTACTGCTGGAGCCCGCACTCGCCCGTATCGTTGATCACCTGCATAAAATGCCTGAGCTGGTCGACATTGATGACACCATTGCACTGCCTTCCATTGAATGGCGATTGCAGGTAGATCGCGCACAGGCGGCGCTGTACGGGGCGGACGTGCTTTCTGCTGGTGTGGCAGTGCAGCTGGTTACCAACGGTGTGAAAGTTGATGAATACCGGCCGCTGGGCGCCGACGACGCAGTGGATATTCGCGTGCGCTACCCCGAGCGTGCGCGAGGTATCAGTGCGCTGGAACAACTGCGCATCAGCACGAATGAGGGCATGGTGCCGCTCTCCAACTTTGTCAGCATGCGCCCGGCTCCCGGGGTGGACACCTATGAACGCATCGACGGGCTGCCGGTAGAGCGTGTGCGCGCGGACGTGCGTGAAGGCGTTTATGCCGACGCGATGGTGAGGAAGATACAGGAATGGCTGGCGAGCCAGGCCTTTGATCCTGCGCTGCAAATTGTTTTCCGCGGTGCCAACGAAGAGCAGAACGATGCGATTGAGTTCGTACAGCTGGCTTTCCTGTTGTCGCTACTGCTGATGTTTGTGTTGCTGGTTACCCAGTTCAACAGCTTTTATCAAAGCGCATTGATATTGATCGCTGTGGTGATGTCTACTGCGGGCGTGTTACTTGGCCTGCTAATAACGGGCAATGCGTTCAGTGCTGTGCTGACCGGCGTGGGTGTGGTGGCACTTGCGGGCATTGTCGTTAACAACAACATTGTTTTGATCGATACATTCAACTATGTGCGGAATACGCATCCGGAGCTGGAAACGCGCGAGGTAATCGTGCGCGCCTCTGCGCAGCGTTTGCGGCCTGTATTGCTGACCACCGTTACAACCGTTTTCGGCTTGCTGCCGCTGGCCTGCGGGCTTTCGGTAGATTTGATCAATCGCAGTATTACTGCGAGCGGGCAGATGTCGATGATGTGGGAGCCACTGTCGCGGGCGATTGTTTTTGGTTTGTCGTTCGCGACGGTACTCACATTAATTGCGACGCCGGCAATGCTCGCGATTCCTGTCCTGCTGCGTGAAAACATCGACCGTTTGAGGTCGGCGCGTGCATCGCGAATCGCAGGGGCAGGCTAGGGTGTTTGCTCAAGCGTTTTATCGATGTCTGCGGCGCTATGGCGCTCCGGTACCTGTGTGTTCTCAGCGCCCCATACGCGGTTAACCCTGCGCCCGCGACGCACGGCTGGCCTGGCATGGATTTCGTTTGCCCAGCGCGCAACGTTTGCGTAGGCCCTGACATCAAGAAATTCCTGCGCGCTGTACAGGTCACCAATAACCAGCATGCCGTACCACGGGTAGGTGGCAATGTCAGCAATTGTGTATGTGCTCCCGCACAGGTACTGGCGTTCCGCCAGGGTTTTTTCAAGCACATCGAGCTGGCGTTTTATTTCCATCGTGTAACGATTGATGGCGTACTCGATTTTCTCCGGCGCGTAGGCATAAAAATGCCCGAAACCGCCACCCAGATAGGGTGCGCTGCCCATCTGCCAGAACAGCCATGACATGCATTCGGCGCGAGACGCTGCTTCGGTCGGCAACAGCGCGCCAAATTTTTCGGCCAGGTAAACCAGGATTGCGCCCGACTCGAACACGCGCGTGGGTGGCGCCGTGCTGCGATCCAGCAGGGCCGGAATTTTCGAGTTGGGATTGATGGCCACGAAATCGCTGCCGAACTGATCTCCCTCGAGTATGTTGATAATATGCGCGTCATATTCGGCGCCGGCATGTCCCAGTGCCAGCAATTCTTCCAGCATGACTGTCGCTTTCACGCCATTGGGCGTGGCCAGCGAGTAAAGCTGCATGGGATGCTTGCCAATGGGTAAAGTCTTTTCGTGCGTGGCGCCGGCGACAGGTCGGTTAATGCTGGCGAAGCGCCCGCCACTTTCATCCTTCCATTGCCATACTTTCGGCGGGGTATAGGTAGTAGGCTTGCTCACATGATTTCTCGCTGTGTTATCAATTGTGAAGGTGATATTGAAGGTGACGCAGGGCCAGTCATTTGCTGCGGGCGAACCAGGCCCTGCTGCGGTTCTGTGCTATTTTGCCAGTAACGCGGGATCGCGGTAACCCCTTGCAAATAGACGCCGCTCGTCGTGTAATGCGCAGCGGTAACTATCCAGCATTTTTACCGAGCCGCCTACATTACGTTCAATCGCATGGCAGTTCCAGCGACAAGCTCATCGTTTTACACCGGATTCCGTTTTGAGCAATCAAACCCTATTCAACATTGGTAATTAGGCGCCGGAGCCTGTTTCCGCCAGTCAGTATTTCGAAACGACGCTTCGGCAATATGATTTTCCAACAGAGGCAAAGCTAGATGTTCACAGGTAATGCTATTTCACTACAGCAACACGACGGCGGTATCGTCGAGCTCAATTTCGACCTGCAGGGCGAATCGGTCAACAAGTTCAACAGCGCAACGGTTGCCGAACTCGACAAGGCGCTCGCCGAATTGGAGAAAAGCAAAAATCTGAAAGGAGTCCTCCTGACCAGCGGCAAACCTGTATTTATCGTTGGCGCAGACATTACCGAGTTCGAACAAAACTTCGGGCCGGGATCTAAGCTGAACAAGAAAGAAGACCCGAACAACATCAACTTCAACCGGCTGGAAGATTTACCCGTACCTACGGTTGCGGTGATTAACGGTTATGCGATGGGTGGCGGTCTTGAAATTGCACTGGCCTGCGATTTTCGCGTGATGAGTTCTGCAGCGAAAATTGGTTTGCCGGAAACCAAGCTCGGTATTATTCCGGGCTGGGGCGGCACAGTGCGCCTGCCGCGTATTGCCGGTGCTGACACTGCGATCGAATGGATTGCTTCGGGTGCCGAGAAACGTGCAGATGCGGCTTTGAAGGCCGGTGTAGTCGACGGTGTAGTCGATCCTGCAAACCTGCGCGATGCGGCGCTTAAAGTGCTGCAGTTGGCGATAGACGGAAAAATGGATTACACAGCGAGGCGTGCGCAAAAAACCGGCCCGCTATTGTTGAACCCTACCGAATCACTGATGGCTTTCGAAACCTCCAAGGCCTTTGTCAAAGGCCAGGCTGGCCCGCACTATCCCGCACCCATTGTTGCGATCGAATGCATGCAGAAAGCCGCTGGTATGGGTCGCGCAGAAGCGCTCGACGTTGAAGCCGAAGGTTTTGTCCAGGTTGCTGGTACCGAGGTGGCCAAGGCGATGATCGGGCTGTTCCTCAGCGACCAGTTGCTGGCAAAGAAAGCCAAAGGCTGGGAAAAGCAAGCTGATAAAAAAATCGGGCGTGCGGCCGTGCTTGGCGCGGGCATCATGGGTGGTGGTATCGCCTACCAGTCGGCACTCAAAGGTACGCCGATCAAGATGAAAGATATCAACCAGCAGGGTCTCGACCTGGGGCTTAATGAAGCCAACAAATTGCTTAGCAAGCAGGTCAACCGTGGTCGCATGCAGGTTGAAAGGATGGGCGAAATTCTTGCCGATATCGATGCCACACTCAGCTACGAAAGTTTTGGCGATGTCGATATGGTGGTCGAGGCTGTGGTCGAAAATCCCAAGGTCAAGCACAGTGTGCTGGCAGAAGTTGAGAAGGCGGTGAGTGACGATACGATTATCGCATCCAACACGTCGACTATTTCGATTACCTTCCTGGCTGAAGCGCTCAAGCGGCCGCAGAACTTTTGCGGCATGCACTTTTTCAATCCGGTTCACCAGATGCCGCTCGTAGAAGTCATTCGTGGCAAAAAATCCTCCGACACGTCAATTGCGCGCACAGTCGCCTATGCCAATGCGCTGGGTAAAAAAGCCATCGTAATAAACGATTGCCCCGGCTTTTTGGTCAACCGCGTTTTGTTTCCCTACTTTGCAGGCTTTATGGGCCTTGTGAAGGAAGGTGCCGACTTCCAGGCGGTCGACAAGGTGATGGAGCGCTGGGGCTGGCCGATGGGCCCGGCTTACCTGATGGATGTGGTCGGTATTGATACCGGCGATCACGCGGGCAACGTCATGGCTGAGGGCTATCCTGATCGCATGAGTAAAACCTACACAACGGCCGGTGACGTGATGTACCAGAACAAGCGCTACGGGCAAAAGAACGGCGTGGGTTTTTATGCCTATGAACTGGACAAGCGCGGCAAGCCGAAAAAAGTGGTCAGCGAAGAAACCTATAAAATGCTCGAGCCGCATGTCGACGCGCGCAAGGAGTTCGACAAGGAAGAAATTATTGCGCGCATGATGGTACCAATGGCGACCGAGCTGGCGCGTGCGCTGGAGGAAGGCATTGTAGAGACTGCTGCGGAAGCTGATATGGCGCTGGTTTACGGCGTGGGCTTCCCGCCATTCAGGGGCGGGATTTTTCGCTGGATTGACAGCATGGGCATTGCCAATTTCATTGCGATGGCAGACAAGTACAAGCATCTCGGCAAGCTTTACGAAGTTACCGAAAGGCAACGCGCCATGGCCAAAGCCGGTGAAAACTATTACGGATAATTCGCAGTTTCGGTGCGGGTTGATTCGCCCACGCGATCGACATGCAAGAGCACAATTGAGAGAACAAGGTAGAGCATTATGAGTAGCAATCCGAGAGACGCAGTAGTGGTAGATTTCGCGCGCACCGCCATGGGCCGATCGAAGGGCGGTTGTTTCCGCAATACGCGCGCCGACGAGTTGAGTGCCGAGGTGATCAAGGGGTTGCTGGCGCGCAATGCAGGTATCGATCCGAAGACGATTGATGACCTGATCTGGGGCTGCGTAATGCAGCGTGAAGAGCAGGGTTTCAACCTGGCGCGCTTCGCCGGCTTGCTGGCAGGTCTTCCGCACGAGGTTCCCGCGCAAACAGTCAACCGTTTATGTGGCTCGTCGATGTCGGCCATGCATACCGCTGCGGCGAATATCAAAGCGGGTATTGGCGATATCTACGTTGTTGGCGGTGTCGAGCATATGGGGCACCTCGATATGAACACAGGTGTCGATCCCAATCCGGAACTCGGTCGCTACGTGGCGAAGGCAGCCGGCAGCATGGGTATGACCGCAGAAATTCTCGCCATGCTGCACGGCATCAAGCGTGAGGATATGGACAAGTTTTCCGCGCGATCACACCATCTGGCAGCAGCGGCGCGCGAAGCGGGTAACTTTGCCGGTGAAATTATTCCTGTACTTGGCCACGACGAACTCGGTGCGCCTTACATGGTCGAGCACGATGAAACGATTCGCCCCGACACCACGGTTGAGGGGCTCGCCGCATTGCGCCCGGTATTCAATCCGAAAGGCGGCACCGTAACCGCGGGTTCCTCTTCGCAGGTCACTGATGGCGCCTCGGGCATGATTATCATGTCGGCCGAGCGCGCGGCGGCGTTGGGGCTGAAACCCAAAGCGAAGATCACCGCGATGACACTGGCTGGAGTCGACCCATCGATTATGGGTTACGGCCCTGTGCCCTCGACCAAAAAAGCGCTGGCGCAACTGGGCATGAAAATCGCGGATATCGACTACGTGGAATTAAATGAAGCTTTTGCTGCGCAATCGCTGCCAGTGCTGAAAGACCTCGACCTGCTCGACGATATGGACAGCAAGGTCAACGTGCACGGCGGCGCGATTGCACTCGGCCATCCGTTTGGTTGTTCCGGTACGCGGATTTCGGGATCGCTGCTTACTGTTATGCAGCAGCGCGATATGAACGTCGGGATATCGACCATGTGTATCGGCCTGGGCCAGGGCATTACCACGGTCATGGAACGGCTTAACTAGGCCCTTTGGAACGTTATTCTGCCGGTTCGTGCGTGGGATAGCCGAACAGGGCTGAAAATTTATTGCCTATACCCTTTGCCTTTGCAGTGCTGCGCAGCATATGCAGCCATTGGTGGAAGCTTATTGTTAACACGTTGTTGGTGTGTATCTGCCCGCGTATGCCGTAGCGGCAGGGCTCGTCGGGATCCTCTTGCACGAAAGTGCCGAACAATTTGTCCCAGATAATCAGCACCCCGCCGAAGTTCCTGTCGATATATTTTTCATTTACCGCATGGTGTACACGATGATGCGACGGCGTGTTGAAAATCTTCTCAAGCCAGCCAAGTTTGCCCTCAGTTTGCGTATGCACAAAAAACTGGTAGGCAAGATTCAGGGCGACCACTGCAAAAACCGTGTGCGGGTCGAAGCCCAGTAGCATCATCGGTGTCCAGAACAGCCACATGCCGGCAACCGGGTAGGTGATGCTCTGGCGAAACGCGGTAGAAAAATTCAGCCGTGTAGAGCTGTGGTGCACCACGTGCGCGGCCCAGAACCAATGGATATGGTGCGAGGCTTTGTGAAACCAGTAATAAAGAAAATCCTGCACCACGAAAGCGAGTGCAATGCTGGCCGCGGTAAATTCGATTTCAAACAGCCGGTGCGTGTAAATCCAGTTAAACAATGGCATCAGGATAATGAGCGCCAATGCGTCCGAACCCTGGTGCATTAGCGCAAGCCCGGCATTGGCGATGCTGTCGGGAATATTGTATTTCTCGCGCTGGCGACGGTATTCCCACCCGATAAAGAGCAGGAAGATTGGGCTCAGCGTAAGCAGGATGAGTTCAACGGGCATCGGGCTAACCTGGTCGAAGTTGATTTATGTGTCAGCAAACTGGCCGATTGTTCGCGTGTCCGGGGGGCACTGGCAGCCATCGTGATTCGTAAGCCTTTGAAAAACATAGGGTAATTTTCTTTTTACTAGCGTGAATAAATGCTGCCGGAGGATTTTACCCGGGATATTACTCCGCGTTGGTGCTCTATTGGTTATCATGGGGCGATAATACCGCGATGAGTTACCCGGATTTGACGGTGACCATATTGTAATAA